>JAFAJU010000348.1 GCA_019236035.1 Verrucomicrobiota bacterium
TAGGAGGCGCGCTCCCGAGCGACCCAGCGCGAAGAAGAAGAGTCACACAGAGGTCACGAAGGTCAGAGGAGGTCACAAAGGTTATTTTAAAGGGTGTTCCGACTCGAGGGAAACCCAATGCCATCGTTAGTATTTGTTCAATCTCCAAAAACCTTCCCGACCTCCTCTGACCTCTGTGACCTTTGTGTGACTTCTTCGCTCGGGAGCGCGCCTCCTACCATCCTTGAGGATACTGCGAAATAACGTATCATAAGCTTCGCTAATGAACGCTACGATCTCGGATTCGCGAGTAGTTGACAAAGTTCTGGATGGTGAACGGATTACGGCCGAGGACGCCAAGGAGTTATACGGACTCCCCTTAAATCAACTTGGGCAACTGGCCGATCATCGCCGGCAAAGGGCTAAGAGCGAGGCGTTTCAGGGTCGGGGAAGCGAGATCGTGACGTATATCGTTGATCGCAATATTAACTACACAAACGTCTGCAATGTTTATTGTAAGTTTTGCGCGTTCTACCGAACGGAGAGGGATGCTGATCATTACGTTCTGAGTCACGAAGATATCGATCGGAAAATTGATGAACTTGTATCGATCGGCGGGATCCAGATCTTGATGCAGGGCGGTCACCACCCGAAGCTGGGCATTGACTACTACCTGGACTTGCTTAATCACATCCGGGAGAAATATCCGCAGGTCAACATTCACGCCTTCAGTCCTCCGGAATTCAATCATTTTGCGGAAGTGTTCCGGATGCCTTTGCGGGAAGTTATTCTGAGGTTCAAAGAGGCTGGACTTGGATCTATCCCGGGCGGTGGGGGTGAAATCCTGGTTGACCAGGTGCGCAATCGGATTGCACCGCTCAAGTGCAATACCGAGCAATGGCTGGAGGTCATGAGAACGGCGCATGACCTGGGCTTGAACAGCAGCGCGACGATGATGTTTGGGCACGTTGAGGCGGTGGAAGATCGGATCGAACACCTGGCACGACTTCGGCAGCTGCAGGACCAGACTAGGGGTTTTACCGCGTTCATCTGCTGGACGTTTCAACCCGGAAACGTTGTCCTGAAGGCAACTCCGGCGGGTTCAGCAGAATACCTGCGAACGCAGGCCCTTTCTCGAATCTATCTGGATAACTTCGAGAATGTGCAAAGTTCCTGGGTAACTCAAGGCCCGAGAATAGGTCAGATTGCGCTGCGATACGGGGCGAACGACTTCGGTTCAGTTATGATGGAAGAGAACGTGGTGAGCAGTGCCGGAACTTCGTTTCGGATCACCTGTGACGAGATCGAGTTGTTAATTGCCGAGGCAGGATTTGAGCCACGGACTCGGAACAACTGGTACGAGCTGGTCGACTAGGTCAGCGGCCCTCTAGGTCAGCGGCCCTTTGAGCATTACTCTGTCCTCGGCATGGTTTTTCTGTTGACGTTTGTAACGTCATCGTCATGAATTACGCCCATTCGCTCTGATCTGTTGTCGGTCTTCCACATTATGAATTTTCCGAGTCCCCGCTACCGCATCTGGATTTTGGTGACGATCCTTCTGGCGTTCCTTAATCCGCAGGGGCAGGCCCAGCAGCAACAGGCTCCCGGACAGCCTCCGCTGCCTCCGGCCGGCCAAAATCCGCCGACACCCGGGCCTGAATCACAGGCGCCGCCGCAACCGGAAAAACCGCAGCAGGCGCCGATCGTCCGTCAGATCGAGATTCAATATGCCGGTCCCGCGACTTTGAGCCGTCAGAGAATTTTGTCGAACATGAAGACGACTGTAGGCCAGCCGTACTCTGAGCAGACAGTTGAGGAGGACGTGCGCGCGCTCTACGCCACGGGATTAGTCACGAACGTCCGAATTTACGGGGAGCCGCTGCCGGACGGCGTGAAAGTGATTGTCGTGGTACAAACGCGCGTGACCCTGACGGAGGTGGCGGTTCAGGGGAACGAAGCGCTGAAGACGAAACGGATTCGCCGCGAGCTGAATTTGAAAACCGGCACACCCCTTGACGAACAAACTCTGGAACAAGCTCGTCAGAAGGTTGTCGAGCTGTATCAAAAGCGAGGTTTTCCGGACACCGATGTTCAATATAAGGTTGACGTAAACGAGGAGAGAGGAACTGCCCGGGTTACTTTTGCGATCAGTGAAGGTCGGAAAGCAGTCGTTAAGCGAATCAGGTTCGTCGGGAACACGGCCATTACGTCGAAGAGGCTTCGCAAGGAGATGAAAACGAAGGAAAATAACATCCTCGGCTTCGTCACCGGTGCTGGCCGTTTGAACAATCAGCAACTGGACAGCGATGTTCAGAAGATCAAGGAGCTCTATCAGGATAACGGTTACGCTGACATCCAGGTTACAGATGTAAGGATAGATCGATTAGATAAGAAGAACGTCGCGATTACGATCTACTTGAACGAAGGCCAGATATACCACGTTGGGACGGTGACGATCACTGGCCTACATATTGTGACTGAGCCAAATTTTCGAAGGGTAATCAAGGTCACCGAGGGCAAAGTTTTTTCGCCGCAAAAGCTCCAAAAGGATATTAAATCAGTCGAGGATGCCTATGGCGTTGCCGGTTACGCCGACGCGAAAGTAAACGTGGAGACCACGCCTGCGGGACCGGCTCTGGTGAATCTCTCCTACAAGGTGGATGAAGGTATCCAATCATTCGTGGAGCACATCAATATCAGCGGCAATTCCCGGACCAAGGATAAGGTCATTCGCCGGGAAATTGTGCTGTCGCCCGGCGATGTTTTTGACACAGTGCGCGTTGATATCAGCAAGAAGCGCTTAGAAGGCCTGCAATATTTCGAGCGGGTCGACACCTACGCCAGCGATACCGCGGTTCCGGGGCGCAAGGATCTGAATGTGATCGTACAGGAAAAACGGACTGGGAATTTGAATTTTGGCTTGGGGTTCAGCACAACCGACGGCTTGCTGGGATTTGCGGAATTGTCTCAGGGGAACTTCGATATTACGAACTGGAGGACGTTTACCGGTGCAGGGCAGAAGTTCCGGGCCCGGGTTCAGCTCGGTACACAGACAAAAAACGCTTCGCTAGAGCTGAGTGAACCCTACTTTCTCGACCAACGGCTGGCTGTGGGCGGGCGGCTGTTTTTTGATGAGTTCAACTACTACAGCACCGAGTATGACCAGCGGGATTACGGATTCGACATCTTCGCTCGTAAGCCGATCACGAATTTCCTGTCCATGAAGTTGGACTACACCATCCAGGAAATCGACATCTACAACATCAACAGCAGTACCATTACGCCGGAACTTTTGGACCTCATCAGGCTAGGAGGTGAAAGCAACCTCGAGAGCCGGGCGACGCTTGGTTTTACCTATGATTCACGCGACAGCGCGTTTCTTACCCGCAAAGGAACGCGGGTTGATCTTTCGACCTACGTCTCCGGCGGATTCCTTGGAGGCAGCGTCCAAATTTACGGGCTTGACGTCGACGTGTCCCAGTATTTCCATCTTCCTTACGACACGATCCTCTTGTTGAACGGTGAAATTGCGTCTGTAGTGAACTGGAGTACCAATCCCAACACAATAGTCCCTGTCTTCGACCGCCTCTATACCGGTGGCGCGAATACACTCCGTGGGTTCAGATTCCGTGATGTAGGACCGAAGGATTTCGAGGGTAATCCGGTCGGCGGCAACACCCTGGTCAGGTACACGATAGAGTACACGATTCCAATCATTGAACGGGTGCGCTTCGCTGTTTTCTATGATGCCGGATATGTCAACCCCGGCTCTTGGAGTTTTAGCCCGCAGAAGGTTGTGCCTCCAGGTGCGCCCCCCGGCAAATTTTCCGGTGGGTTCAATCAGGATATAGGTGTCGGAGTGCGTTTAGACTTGCCGATCGGGCCGATTCGGCTTGATTACGGCTATCCAATCCAGGAAGACCAATTCAGTAGCAGAAGCGGCCAGTTCCAATTCAGTGTCGGATACCAATTTTGAACGAAAAATCCCTCTTCCGGTCTCACCTCAAATCGAGTTCCCTTGAATCGTACTAGTCGGAATATTTTATGAATAAATCCTCATTGTTAACAATGATCTGTGTGTTGGCCGTAGGCGGTGGCTTAGCGACTCAGGCGCGTGCTGAGATGAAGGTCGGCACAATCGACATGCAAAAGGTCTTTACCGCGTACTACAAGACGCACGAAGCCGAAGACAAGCTCAAGGAGGCTCAGAAGGCCTACAAGGATGAACTCGATCAACGGATGGATGCATACAAGAAGAATCTCGATGCGATCAATAAGTTGAATGAAGAGATTAATAAGCCGGAGCTGAGCGGTGCTTCGAAAGATCAAAAGGCACAGGAACGCGACTCCAAGATCGCCGAAACCAAAGGCTTGGAAAAAGAGATCTCCGATTTCCGCGCAACACGGGAGAGACAGATTCAAGATCAATTGAAGCGGATGCGCGACGGCATCGTGGAAGAGATCATGAAAGTCGTTAACGATCAGGTAAAGTCGCAGAACTACGACATCGTCTTCGATAAATCCGGATTTAGCGCGAATAACATCGTTCCGGTGTTGTTGTATGTAAGAGACAACTACGATTTCAGTGAATCGGTCATCACGAAACTGAACGCGAACCGTCCGGCTGCGACCCCGTCCCCCAGTGCTCAAAAACCGGCGTCGGCTGCTCCGACGAACTCCCCGGCAGTCACGGTCAAACCCGGCAGCGATTTAGGGAAAAAGCCACGCTAACGGCTTTGCCTGGGCCGGGAGGCCCGCGCCTGGAGTTTGGGCACCTTTCGGCGCCGAAGGCGTGACGTCAGGCAGCCTAGGAGCTTGTCTGATTTACCGCGAAGCGGTTACGGATCTTAGCCCTGGGCTAGGATCTGTAACCGCTACGCAGTGAAATCCGACAGACACCTAGGGCAAACGACGGGCCGGTTTAAGGGCTGCCGACTTAGCGTAGGAATCGGTCGAGATTATCGTCCTCCCAGCGTCTAGCACGGTGGTAACAGTAAAATTGACGCTCTCGTCGATAGAATTCGTGCGTATGGACTCTCCTACGCCCGTAATCGTCGATCTCCTCCGGTACGACCGCGTGGAGCATTTCATGATAGATGACGTATTCGAGGAACCAGGTTGGGACAAATGGCGCATCCAATGACGGGTGGATGCGGATCATTTTATCTTCTTCCTGGATCGTTCCGAAGACAAAGTATTCCTTTGGGGGGTGCTTCCGCTTGCGGCCCCAGGTGATTTTGAAACCTCGTAGCGCGTTACCGAAATATTCGGCATTTAACTTGTCGAATAGCGTTTTGAGATCAAAATACTCACCTTCCGTGGAAAATAAGAGCTGCCGTTGAGCGGGAAGCCTTTTGAATGACAGTTTTCTCTTTCGCTTTCCCATAAGAGAAGTGCCCTTAGTTTAGAGGGTAAAAATTGAGTCGCAACCGCAAAGAGTTAAGTTAGGAACAAATTTTTTCGGAGGCCGTAAAGGAGAGGTCGCTTGGCCTGCCGGGGCTGTCTCAATGGTCCTCCAGGAGCGTGTCCAACACCTCCGGGAAACGAATCGCGGCGTCGAATCGGGCTGGACCCGTTGCAGACTGCAATGCCTGCTACGACGGTGCGTCGCCCTCCAGCGACTGCTGTTCAATGTCCTCCTGGGACACAACCGGTGCGATGTCCTGCAGGGTCTCGCCTTCTCGCAGGTCGATTAGCTTCACACCCATGGTATTCCGGCCGGTTTCGCGTACTTCGTTGACTCGTATCCGGACCATTTGGCCGCCCGTAGTGATCAACATTAATTCGTCGGAATCATGGACGGTTAACGCTCCAACGACGTCGCCGGTACGCTCGCCGGTTTTCATCGTGATGATGCCCTTCCCGCCGCGAGATTGGACCCGATACTCGTCGAAGCCGGTGCGTTTCCCAATGCCGTTTGAGCCGGCCACGAGCAGTTGAGCGTCAGAAATCACCTTGGCAATTCCGACAACTTCATCACCTTCTTCCGGTCGAATACCCCAGACGCCGACCGCATTCCGTCCCATATCCCGGACCTCGCCTTCATGAAATCGGATGCTGATACCGCGCCGCGTAATCAGCACGACTTCATCCATCCCGTTGGTCAGAAGGGCGTCGATCAGTTCGTCCCCTGGCTCAATCTGAATCGCGATGATGCCCCCCTTTCGGACGTTGCTGAAGTCGGCAAGATTTGTTTTTTTGACGATACCGGACCGCGTCGCAAACATGACATGCAGGGCTGAATTCCAAGTGCCGCCGTCACCTTCTGAATCGCCATCTTGGTCGACGGCCTCGATTCGGAGTGTCGCGGCAATTTTTTCTTCGGGCCGCAGCTCTAGCAGATTGGCAATGGAGCGGCCTTTGGCAGCACGACTCATTTCAGGGATCTCGTAGACTTTTTCCACGTAGCACCGACCCGACTGGGTGAAAAACATCAGAGAATCGTGGGTGCTGGCTGTGAACAGGTGTTCAACGAAATCTCCCTGATCACCCGCCATCTGTGCATCGTGAGTGCTCATCCCGATTACGCCCCGTCCACCGCGCCGCTGCGCCCGGAATTCGCTCTCGGCGGTCCGTTTGAGGTAGCCGCCATGGGTGATAGTAATGATGCATCCCTCGTTGGCAATGAGGTCCTCGATATCGATTTCGCCCTGGTCGGGGAGAATCTCAGTGAGCCGTTCGGATCCGTATTTATCCTTTATGCGCCAGAGTTCTTCCTTGATGATGGACATCACCCGGTCAGCCCGTCTTAGAATGTCCAGTAGATCATCAATTTTTCGGATGATTTCAGTATATTCGTTGATGATTTTCTCGCGCTCGAGCCCGGTCAGTTGGTACAGGCGCAGATCCAGGATCTGGTCCGCCTGATGTTCGCTGAAGATATACCGTCCGTCGACCAACCTGGCTTCGCTTCGGATCCGAATGCCGATTTGCTCGATCGTCTCGCGACCAAATTCATAGGCGAGAAGCTTGATCCGCGCCTCTTCACGATTGGCGGAACCGCGAATGATTTCGATAAAATCGTCGAGGTTGGCCAGAGCGATCAGATAACCTTCGAGCGTTTCAGCTCTGGCTTCGGCTTGGCGGAGAAGATAGCGGGTACGGCGGAGAACTACGTCCCGCCGATGTTCGATATAACAAAGGAGTGCTTCCTTGAGTGACAGCAGCTTAGGCCTGCCGTGGTCGATTGCGAGCATGTTGACCGCAAAGGAACTCTCCATCGCGGTGTGCATGTAGAGATTGTTCAGAACGACCTTCGCGTTGGCGTCCCGTTTCAGTTCCAACTCGATGCGCGTATTTTCGTCGGAGAGATCTCGTACATCGCTGATATCGGTAATAACCTTTTCCTGAATGAGTCCCGCAATGCGTCTGATTAGTTCGGCGCGATTGACATTGAATGGAATTTCAGTGATCAGGATCTGTTCGCGCCCGTTTCTCGTTTCTTCGATCGTGGCCTTGCCGCGGACCTTCAGGCTGCCCCGGCCGGTTTCGAAGTATTGCCGGATCCCGCTCGTGCCATAGATTGTGCATCTGGTGGGGAAATCCGGACCCTTGATCAGGCTCAACAATCGATCGGTGCCGAGATCTGGGTCATCAATGAGCGCGCAAATGCCGTCAACGACCTCACCGAGGTTATGAGGCGGAATGTTGGTGGCCATGCCGACGGCAATACCGGTCCCGCCGTTGACCAGGAGATTAGGAAACGCGGCCGGAAAGACGGTTGGCTCGGTCGTCGTCTCATCATAGTTCGGCACGAAGTCAACCGTGTCCCTTTCCATATCCTCCATGAGGACAGCCCCGAGATGGGTTAGTCGCGCTTCGGTGTACCGCATTGACGCTGGCGGGTCGCCGTCCATCGAACCGAAGTTTCCCTGGCCTTCGATCAGGATCTCTCGCATGGCCCACTGTTGCGCCATATGCACGAGGGTAGGGTAGATCGCCATGTCACCGTGTGGGTGATAGTTACCCATCGTTTCCCCCACGATCTTGGCGCATTTGCTATGTTTCCGATTCGGAAGAAGCCCGAGCCCGTTCATGGCATAGAGAATGCGCCTTTGGGAAGGTTTCAGTCCGTCTCTAGCGTCCGGAAGCGCGCGCGAAATGATGACCGACATCGAGTAGTCGAGAAACGACTACGACATCTCTTCTGCGACGTTTACCGGTTCGACTTTTTCATTTGGATGAATTGGCATGGGAAATCGTTCGGCGTTCACCGCTCGGCGTTCACCGTTCAGCGTTCGGCCACGCGGGCGCTGAAGTTCGATGCGTCTAACGAACGGCGAACGCCAAACGATGAACCTTGAACGTTGAACGTGCTCACACGTCGAGGTTTCTGACGTTGAGCGCGTTGTCTTCGATGAAAGCGCGGCGCGGTTCGACCACGTCGCCCATCAAAATAGTAAACATCTTGTCGGCTTCGCCGGCGTTGTTCTCGTTCAATTCGACTCGCAGAAGTTTGCGGCGAA
>JAFAJU010000108.1 GCA_019236035.1 Verrucomicrobiota bacterium
TCGTTAGTCCTGGGCTCGCCTGGTAAGGTTGTGCGACCGTTGACCCTGGGCGAACAGCAGGGGATCGAAGATCTCGCCGAGAAGTATGCAGCCGTTGCAAAATATTATCTAGGAGCCTGTCCAGCAGGCGATAGGCTTTCCCACTAGGTGCACAAGCCACCCAGCACCCGCAATGAGCTCGTCGATCCTCCTAGCGCGTGATTTTTGCGGGCTAGGGCAAACTCGAATAGTCGATCGTTTTCAATCGGCCAACGTTAAGCCCGAGTCTGGGGACGCAATCGATCAAGGCGCGAGTATAGGGATGCCGTGGCTGCTGCAGAATGGCTTCGGTGCCCCCAAACTCCACCAAGCGCCCCCGAAACATCACGGCGACTTTGTCTGCCAGGCCGCGGATGATACCGAAGTTGTGGGTAATCAAAATGATCGACATCTGGTATTTCTGCTTAAGCGCTCTGAAGAGATCGAGAATCTGTTTCTGAATAGTTACATCGAGCGCTGTCGTTGGTTCGTCTGCAACCAGGATGGCGGGCTGACAGCAAAGGGCCATGGCGATCATTACGCGTTGCTGCATTCCGCCGCTCAATTGAAAAGGGTAGTCTCTCAGCCTCCGAGCGGGATCGACAATACCTACCTGATCAAGCCAGTATATGACCTCCTGACGCACCTCGCGGACTTCCGGTCGATGTAAACGGATCGCTTCCGCTATCTGCTCATAGATGGAAAAAACCGGGTTCAAACTCGTCGCCGGCTCTTGGAATATGTAAGCAATTTGATTTCCGCGGACCGAACGCAGCATCTTTTCGCTCATGGCCAGAATCGATCGGCCGTCCAGCAGGATATCTCCGGTCTGGTAGAGAGCTGGAGGTTCCGGCAACAGTCTGCTAAGGGCCAGAGCGGTCACACTCTTGCCACTCCCGCTCTCTCCGACAATCGCCAAGGTTTCACCCTCTCTCAAAGTGAACGAAATTGACTCGACCGCAATCGTCTCATCATCGTCGGATCGAAAGGCGACCGTGAGATCTCTCACTTCCAGCATCTGACTTGATTAGGAGCGAGATCTCCCGTTGTAAAGGCGAGAAAAGCCTGCGCCATGCACAAATCTTGAAAGATTTGTGCATGGCGCAGGCTCCGTGATTGAAAACCGTGTCCAGGGTGCATACTAATCAGGCTTTGTGAAACTGTGTATCTGTTTCCTCGTCGTTTTAGGTCTGACAGCGCCTTTGCTCAGAGCCGAACAAAAAGAATTGGTTGTGGGAATGGAAATGTTGTACCCGCCATTCGAGATGCTGGACGCAAGTGGCCAACCGGCGGGAGTAAGCGTGGATATGGCCCGAGCCATGGGCCAATATTTGAACCGGCCCGTGCGGTTTGAGAATATACCATTCGACGGGCTGATCCCGTCCTTAAAGACAGGTAAAATTGATGTTGTTATCTCGTCGCTGACCGTAACGGAGGACCGCAAGAAATCGATCGATTTCAGTGATCCCTACCTGAAGATGGGGCTGGCCATTCTGGCAAACAAAAAGAGCGACATCCAGTCGATCAACGATGTCGACAAGCCCGGCCACAACGTCGCTGTAAAAAAAGGGACCACAGGTGACATTTATGCGATCCAGCACTTCAAGAAAGCGAGGATGCTAGTCCTGAACGACGAGAGCGCGTGCGCTATCGAAGTGGCGCAAGGAAAGGCAAACTGTTTTATCTATGACCAGCTTTCAGTCTTCCAAAATTGGAAAAAATACCAGGACACCACACGCGCGATCCTCCAGCCGTTTCAGCAGGAAGAATGGGCGATGGGTGTGCAAAAGGGAAAAGACGATCTTCGGCAGCAAATAAACAGTTTCATCAAGCATTTCAAAGAGACCGGAGGGTTCGAACAACTCGGCGCAAAGTACTTCACTGAAAATAAAAAGGCTTTCGAAGAACTCGGAATACCGTTTTATTTTTGAGTTTGCTTAGCATCATGCCTGAAAAAGCAAAGCGGATCCGGTGGTTCAGATACTTATTCGCGGGCCTCTTTATCCTGTTTCTGCTTGTTGTCGTTTTTTATCAACAGATCGTCTTTGGAGCTGCGCAGCTCATAGCACAACAAGTCGCGAAATCTCAGGCATTCTCGTTACAGTTCAAAATTCACGGTTCCATCATTTCGAGTCTTTACATTGAAGATCTGCATCTGCAGCCCCTTCCCGGAAACACCGAACTACCGTTGGAACGTGTGGACGTTCATCGGATCGCGCTCCGCTACAATTTATTCAGTTTGTTAAAAAAGGATTTCGCCAACCTCATTGAGCTTGTTCAACTAAAGAATGTCGACGTTATCGTTCGGCCCTCTTCGGCGCCGCCACCGCCGCCGCAGAAGAATCCAAACGGCCTTAGGATACCGGTCGTACTACCGAAAAAGATCGATATTCAGGACGTCAACCTGATCGTCCGGAGCAAAGATGGTGATCTTGAGGTAAAAAAATTTGCACTGGAATTTCAGCAGGGAACAGAGGGTTATTTAAGTTGCGAAGTTCTGCGGATTCCATCGGTTGGGGCATGGAATCAAATCCACGCGAACTTGAGTTACAACCGGGACAAACTGGCGCTAACCAATCTTCCGCTAGAACCCATTCTTGATGTGCGCCGCCTCCAGCTTGATCTGTCAGGTTCGGAACAGGGCAGATTCCTTCTGAGCCTCGACGCCAAAGCACTCGGGTCTTCAATCGCGGCAAACCTCTCATATCTTCAACCAGGGGAGCAACCCTCAGCCGCCCTCACTCTTGATGTGATCGATCTCGAGCTTGGTCAGCTTAAGAAACTGGCGCCAGTCCCGATTTCCGGCTCGATCCAAAAAATTGAAGTTCGATTAAACGGAGAACTTGATCGTCCCAGCAGCTTTTCGGGTTCAATCACGGCGGCCACAAGCGGTCTACAGTTTGAGAGCTATGTGTTCGAAACAGGCAACCTTGACGTTGTAGTCGACAATGGGAAAGGAGAGATCCGGGAGTTGTCGGTTAACTCCGGTGCCAACAAATTGCGCGCAACCGGAACCTTCCGTCTGGCGGAGAGCCTGAATGAGCTTGTGACCAAGTCATCCGCGAACATCGGCGTTGCGGTGGCTGTTTCAGAGCCTGAGCGGTTCGTTCCCGGCCTGGTGGCCACAAACCTGGTCACCGGGAGCATCGGGCTTTCTGAAGGAAGGGTTCAAGCAGTGGTGCATGAAGCCGTCTGGGGCTTACGCGTACCGAAAATGCTGCCCGGGTTTTCTATTTCCGGTGGTGGTTCGAGTCTATTTGCCGTTGCCACTTTACCGTTGGCTCCGGATCTCTGGTCATCGGTGGCGGCGATCATGTTAAGCGATTGCTGGAACATTGCTTACCAGGATGCCCGGATTGAAAGGGTTGCGCTGGCCACCGCGATGATTGACGGCAAGACGGCCTCTGCCGCCGCGAAACTGGTCTCAGGCAAAAGCCAAGCTGGGCTTTCGGCAACTTTGCCGTTGCCCCCACCACAGGCCACATTCGACACAAAAGAGGTTTCAGGCCGTCTTAATTTCAACATCGCGGCCATTTCGGACTTCATCAGGCAAACTCAAATCGAAGGGATACTGACAGCTAATGGCGATCTCCGGTTTGATCACCTGCAAGTTAATGGAACGGTTCGAGCAAACGGCAGCCAGCTAAAATATCGGGGAACGACCCTGCAATCGCTCGTTCTGGACGCAATCATTAGCAATCAGGAAGCGCAAGTTCGCGATTTTCAAATCAGGCTTGATCCAGCTAACTACCTGGACCTGTCGGCGTCAGCTAAATTAACGGATCCGTTTCCATTTCAGGCGAGCGGTCAGGTGATTTTCCAGGATTTGGGTGTGCTGAACGAATTGCTGAGAGACCTGGGATTAGAACCTGGGCTGAGCGGCAGCGTGCATGTCAATTTTGATGGAAAAGGGGATTCCCGGAATCCCACGGCGCAACTTACAGTATCGGGTGATCAGTTACAGTACCGCGGATTCGTCGTTCAACGCGTCGATGTGGCGGCCACCGTTGAAAACGCGAAGGCAAACATCCAAAGGTGTCGAATCAGCCTGAACCCGGACAACTATGTCGATATCAACGGGGTTGCCCAATTCACCGAACCCAATCCGTACCAGGCACAGGGACGAATTGAGTTTAGGGACCTGGGCCTGTTTGACTCCTTGCTCAAGAGTCTCAAGCAGCCGCCGGGACTAAGCGGCGCCCTCTATGCAAACTTCTCCGGAACCGGTGATAACAAAAACGTTGCCGGTGAGCTTAAAGTGCAGGGTGAACAATTAAAGTATCTTGGACTATTGATAAGAAACGTTAGTACAGAGGCGACGGTAGGAAATTCGAAAGCAGAAATTCAGACCTGCCGAGTGACGCTCGACGCAAATAACCAAATAGAATTGAAAGGAGCGGCTCGAATTGCCGATCCATTCCCCTACGTAGTCAATGGTACAATTGAGTTAGCCGACCTCGGAGTCTTCAATGAACTCCTGAAAAATCTTGGGCAAGCCGGCGACTTGAGCGGCATGATTAACGGCACATTCGGAGGCGACGGCGACGCGAAACACCCGGCTGGCGAAATTCACCTTTCGGGAACTCAACTAAAATACCGAGGTTTTTTAGTTCCTAATGCCGGTATCGAAGGGACGGTTGAAGGTGGAAAAGCGGTTCTCAAGACTTGCCGAGTCGCGGTTGGTCAGAATGGGTTGCTCGAGGTGACCGGAGACGTTGGGCTGGACACACCTTATCC
>JAFAJU010000303.1 GCA_019236035.1 Verrucomicrobiota bacterium
GTAAAAATAGGCATCGAAATCGTGCCAAAAATCATTGAAGAAAGCGGAGGTGCCGTGGCACGCGATATTTTGCGTGACAAAATCGAAGGGAAAGGCCTCTCCAGACGAACAGCTTATCGCCGAATTGAGGAAGCCGAGAAACTCAAGCTAATCAAGTTCCAGAAAGGAAAAGACGCCTATGAGCTGTATTAACTGTGCCAGGATTGTGCCATGGCACGACAATTGGCACAGAGAGATGACAAATCAACAAATTGTGCCAGTGCCATTTCCTATAGGGGGTTGGCACTGGCACAGTTTGTTGATTTGTCATCGCTCTCAATCGTGCTCAGGCCCTTGAAATGGTGGAGCTGGCTCGCCGGAAAAGGGGCTTTTTCGCTGAGGCGCTTTGGACGTTTTACCTTCCAAAATTCGATGTGCTTCGCCAACTCCTAGAAGCCAAGGCCGTCGGCATCGATTTCTCCGCTGCCGGACTGCTTGAGTAGCTTTAGAACAACCGATTCTTTTTGCCGAGAGCCGTGGGCCAGATCGCGTTTTCGAGCGGGGTGTCAAATCCCATCAGGTTCGCCTGCCGTCTGATCGCTAAACTCCGTTCGAGCATCTGCAGTCGAGGTGAGTTGAATGTTCACCTCTTATTTACGGATCGGATCCGGCATTTGGATCTAATTGACGTTTTTGGGAGCGGGAAGTGGTCGATTTCATCGCCAGCGGTGC
This sequence comes from Verrucomicrobiota bacterium, assembly GCA_019236035.1. Taxonomy (GTDB): domain Bacteria; phylum Verrucomicrobiota; class Verrucomicrobiia; order Chthoniobacterales; family JAFAMB01; genus JAFAMB01. Next base: position 712 of record JAFAJU010000303.1, read on the forward strand.
GCTCGTTCACGGCGACGCGGGGCTATTTTCGTCCCGTCGTCGAGAACCTGCTGTACGGCGACCTGTCTTGCTGCTCGCGGACTACGCCGCTTATATCGCTGCACAGGATTTCTGGAGCGCTGTGACGCGATCGCGCCGATTTGCGTTGGTATATTGCCACAAAATCCCATAAGCAGTATCCGATTAGGCTTGGTAGCCTTTGCTTGATGAGTGCCGGCTCAATGACTGAAACATTGATAGGGCATTCCTTGATTCCGGCAATTATTGAGTACATGTGTTTGAAGTTCCGGAAGGATGTAACCGGCAGGGCTATCGCTTGGCGTTTGAAAAACCTCGGCTACGACCAGAATAACAGCTCTTCTTGCACCTAATAGTTCGCTAAGATCCTTGAACTGGCGCTCTCAAACCAAGTAGAAGACCCGGATGGCGTGGAGCTCTCAAACTGTATGGATTGGAAACTGATCCTCGAATTTCTCGTCATCGTGGGCTCGCTCGCGATGGGAGCACGCATGGGCGGCGTCGGACTTGGCCTGTGGGGCGCCGTGGGGCTACTGGTGCTTGTCGTTGGCTTCGACGTCGCGCCAGCGAACATCCCCGGCGAAGTGCTCCTTATTGTCCTCACCGTCATCATGGCTGCATCGGCGATGGAAGTGGCGGGCGGGATCAATTTCCTCGTCCGCGTTGCCGAGCGGATCATCCGCAAGAACCCCAAGCACATCACCATCATCGCACCGCTCGTGACCTATGGCTTCACCTTTGCGGCTGGCACGGGGCACATTGTCTATCCGCTACTGCCGGTGATCTATGAAGTTGCGCACGAAAACGGCATCCGGCCGGAGCGCCCCATGGCCATCGCGACAATTGCCTCACAGCAGGCAATCACGGCGAGTCCTGTTTCCGCGGCAACGGCGGCGATGATCGGCTTGCTCGCGACGCATCACATCGGGCTGGTGCAGATCCTCATCATTTGCGTGCCATCCACACTCATCGCGGTGTTCCTCGCATCGCTGGTACAGCTCCGCATCGGCAAAGAACTGAAAGACGATCCCGAGTATCAAAAGCGGCTGGCATCGGGCGAGGTGGAGTCACACGGCGTGGCCGGTCGCGAGGTGAGCACTCCACTCAGGGCTGGGTCGATGACCAGCGCTCTTATCTTCCTTGCGGGTGTGGCTCTCGTCGTCCTGGCAGGTATTTTTCCGGAATTGCGCACCGTCCCGGGAGCAGAGAAACCGCTCATTCTCTCGATGCCGATCGCAATCGCAATTGTCATGCTGGCCGTCGCAGCCGTTATTCTGACGGTAACCAAGGCACCGGTTGCCGAGGTGCCCAGATGCAAGACCTGTCAGTCGGGCATTACGGCAATCATCGGCATCCTTGGGCTCGCCTGGCTGGGCGACACCTTTATCAATGCGAACCGCGAGGCCATCATTGGCGGCCTGAGTGCAATGGCGACCGCAGCGCCATGGACCTTCGCATTCGGCTTGTTCTTTGCGTCGGTGTTGCTTTACAGCCAGGCCGCAACCGCGCGCGCGCTCATGCCGCTAGGCCTTTCTCTGGGCATCTGGCCGCTGTCGCTCATAGGAATGTTCCCTGCGGTGAACGGCTACTTCCTAATCCCGAACTACGGCACAATCATCGCCGCGATTAACTTTGACCGCTCCGGCACCACGCGGATCGGCAAATACGTGATCAACCATTCCTTTCTCATCCCCGGCCTTGTCAGCACTACGCTCGCTGTCTCCGTCGGTCTACTCATCGGCAGCATGATCGGAATTCAAACACCTCACTGAACCCGAACCTCCAACCATGAATATTGCTCTTACTCCTGAACGCATTGGCGCCCTCGCTCAGACCGTGGGAATTTCCGCCGCCGACCTGGCAGCGATCATTTCGCGTGGTGCGTCACATTCCTACGAAGCCGGGGACTACCTCTATCACGAATCCACGCCGCGCCTCTGGATGGGCATTGTTGAGGAAGGTGAAATCGAAATTGTCCGCGGTCTGCATGGCAGTTCGGTGCGGCTCGCCACGCTAACGCCCGGTACCGGCTTCAGCGAGGGCGTAATGCTTGAGGACTTACCGCATTCCGGCTCTGCCGTCGCCCTTACCCCAGCGCGCGTGTGGCAGATTCCGAGGGCGGTTATTGACGAAATCCGCGTTGCGAAACCCGAGCTCTTTTATCGCATGGCAGGCCACGTCGCCCGGCGTCTGAGCGCGCGGCTGCGCGCCGCCGGTGAACAACTCAGCGGCGCAGCGGCGCCGATCATCGCGACTTGGCGCATGGAACACGATCTCCTGGGCGAACGTGAGCTACCCGACACAGCCTACTACGGCGTGCAAACCCTGCGAGGCATGGAAAACTTTCCGCTCTCCGGAATTCCGTTGAGACATTTCCAGCACTTTGTCCGCGCGCTGGCTTTCGTGAAGAAAGCCGCGGCAACCGCGAACTCCGAACTGGGCGTACTCGATCGGGAACGGGCAGAAGCCATCGCCGCCGCTTGCGAGGAGATCATCGCTGGCAAGCTGCATGAGCATTTTACGGTAGACATGATCCAGGGCGGCGCCGGCACTTCGACGAACATGAACGCCAACGAGGTCATCGCTAATCGAGCGCTCGAACTGCTCGGCCATCGCAAAGGAGAATACCAATACCTGCACCCGAACGATCATGTGAATTGCTCGCAGTCCACCAATGACGTCTACCCGACGGCGGTGAAACTCGGTGTCGTACTCACTCTGCGCGATACCGTCTCTGCTCTGCGCGAACTCCAGACTGGCCTCAAGGCTAAGGCTGCCGAATTTGCCGGTGTGCTGAAAATGGGCCGCACGGAAAATCAGGATGCCGTGCCGATGACCCTTGGACAGGAGTTTGGTGCCTATGCCGTAATGATCGGCGACGGCGTCCGTCACCTGGAACAGGCCAGTGCGGAGCTGCTGAAGGTCAATATGGGTGCTACCGCCATCGGCACCGGCATCAACAGCCCTTTCGGCTATGCCAAGCTTTGCACGCAACGCCTCGCTGAAATTAGCGGTTTGCCTGTTATGCTGGCTGGGGATCTAGTTGAGGCTACACAGGATTCCGGTGAATTCGCATTGATGAGCGGCGTGATGAAAACTGCCGCAGTTCAGCTATCCAAAATCTGCAACGATCTGCGCTGGCTCTCGTCTGGTCCGCGTTGCGGACTTTACGAGCTCCACCTGCCCGCGATGCAGCCAGGCTCGTCGATCATGCCCGGCAAAGTGAACCCCGTGATCCCCGAGGTCGTTAACCAGGTCTGCTTCCAGATCATCGGCGCCGACGTTGCGGTCTCCATGGCCTGCGAGGCCAGCGAACTTGAGCTGAACATGGCTGAACCGATCATCGCATTCAACTTGCTTTTCGGCCTTACGCTGTTGCGTAACGCCGCGATCATACTTAACACGCGCTGCGTCGCCGGCATTGAAGCCAACCGCGAACGCTGCCTCGCCTACGTCCAAAATTCTATTGGCCTCGTTACCGCGCTCAACCCGGTGCTCGGCTACGAAAAGAGTGCCGCCATAGCCAAGGAAGCCCTCGTCACCAACCGCAGCGTTTACGAACTCGTGCTCGAAAAAAATCTGCTCACCAAAACCCAGCTGGATGACATCCTCAAACCTGAGAACATGACTCATCCCCGGCAATTAACGTCACGCGCATAGAGATTTTGCAATGGGCGAACGGTATTCGGCTGAGGCTCGACGACTGATCGTGCAACCAGTGTTGATTGCGAACCTCGTGACCACAATCAAAGGGAGTGAATAGCGATGATGTCTCTTGCCGTCTTCATCTTGCTGTTCTTCTTCT
>JAFAJU010000364.1 GCA_019236035.1 Verrucomicrobiota bacterium
TTTGGAAAGTAGAAATTAAAAACAGTTTGTTTTGCTTCATTCATTTTAAATTCATGCTCTTAAATAGACGCGAGGCGTCTGCTTAAGAGCTTTCTAGCCCGCAATGAGCACGTCAATTCTCCCAGCGCGTGATTTTTGCGGGCTAGGCTAGGCTGTCCTGAAGTCTCGCCTTCGGCGCTAAAAAAGGGGCCAAACTCCAGAGGCGGTGCAATCAACACCTTCGGTTACAAAAAACTACGCCCTGCTATTACGGCAGGGCGTGGTCACTCAGTCGATCAGCTAACTAATACTGGTTGCCTGATCCTAACGGAAGCCTTGCTCGATCAGGGGCGCAATAACATCGACGTTAGCCGGCGTGACTTCGCCCACTCCCGTATCCTGGTGCAAACCTGGGATGAGGTAGTTCTTGGTCAACCAGATTTGCTGTACTGGATCCCAACCCTGGAGGTACAGAACCTGGTCGAAGCTCGCCACCACGTAGCCAGCCTTGATTCCGGCGATGACGTCCGGGCCGAGGTCAATACCTCCGACCACTACGTCACCGGGCTTCTTGCCGGCGTCTTTGAGAATCTTGGGCAGAAGAGCAGTGATTTGCCCGTGCTGCGTTCCGATGGCCTTGAGGTCAGGATGGGCCGCCAGATAGGCCGTCATGACCGGGATACCCTTGGGTGGATCAGAGTCGATATCTTGGGTTACATCGAGTTTTTCAACGTTGCCTTTGCCGAGAGTTTTTTCCAGTGCGTCGAAGACACCCTGACAACTCCTGCTGCGGCCTTCCTGATGGAAGATGTCCCACACAAGAGCCTTGTCGCCAGCCTTGAGCTTCCCACTGTCGACCATCGCTTGTCCCGTTAGGTAGCCACCTGCATACAGGTCAGCACCGGCATAGCCAAAGCCCTTGGACTTGTACTTTTTTTCGAGGTTAGGCAATGGGTTATTGCCGCTGGTGACGATGATCCCAGCGGCTTCAGCCTGGTCAACCAGTGGCGCCATGGCATCTTCGCCAGGGTGGCCCATGATTTCGATGCCGTCGGGCTTGGCGGCAATCGCCTCTTTGAACTGGTCGATCATCTTTTTGGTGTCCCAGCTTGCGTACTGCTCGTGCAGTTCGACGCCAAGGGCCTTGGCTGCGGCTTCTGCACCGGTGGTGCGAGCCAACACCGAGGCGATACCCTTATCGCCGCCCATTTGCATATAGATGACGATAGGTTTGCCTTCGGCGCCGACGGATTTAACTGGGGCTATTACTAGGGCGCAAGCGGACACTAGTCCCAGGGCCCTGATGGTAGAGATACATTTCATTTTCGGTCTCGTTATTTGAATGAATCATGTTCTTTGTTCGGCGATGGTGCCGACAAAGGGGGATCTCCTTAAGGATTAATAGGTTCCTGCCCTTTGGGGAAGTCTAAAGAGATCGACGAACGGTTGCCGATCAGTTTGGCGCCGTGTCGTTCTTTTGTAACAGTTCCCGAGACGGATTGGCAGCGGCCGGCGCCCTCCAATGACGGAGCCGACTCGATATCGTGGCCATTTTGATTTTGCCCGTGGCCGCGTTGAGCACGATGACTGCAGCCATCACGAGGCCTTCCACCACCTGGACCCAATAGCCGCTGATCGTGGTCGCCACCACCCCAGCCGCCAGTGAACCTATGACATAAGACCCGAAAACCGTCCCGAATATGGAACCGGAGCCACCGGCAATTGAAGTTCCGCCGACAAATACTGACGCCATGGCCGGCAGGAGGAAGTTGCCCTGGTCCGGGTAGAAAACGCCAATATCAAGGGTGACAATAATTCCTGAAAAGGCCGCGATCATGCCGTGCAAGGCGAAGAGCCTGATGCGGGTCGCTTCAACGTTAACACCCATTACCCGCGCGACATTGGCGTTGTCACCAATAAACATGATGCCCTCGCCGAACTTGTGTCGGTTCAGGATGAACCAGAGCAGCACAGCCAGTCCCAAGGCCCAGAATGCCTGCAGCGGCACGGTGCCAAAAAGCCGGCCGACAAAAAGCTCGTGAACGAAATTGTCCTGGCTTCCTTTGAGTGTCACCTGAAGCCCGCCCGCGAGCAGAATCGAGATGCCGTACCAGAAAAAGTTCGCGGCGAGGGTTGCCATAATCGAGGGAACGCCGATCCGAGCGACCATCAGGCCGTTGATATACCCGACCAGAGCGCCGGCAACAAGGGCCAGCCCGATGCCAATCCAGGCACCATAGGCCGGGTCGAAGGTTTTCCAGCCCCAGGAAAGTGCAAACCCTGACAACGAAACCACGGCGGGGAAACTCAAGTCGATCTCACCTGCCGTAATGACGAGCGTGAGCCCTAACGCAGCAATGAGTGTAGGCGGAACGGTTTCCAGGAAGGATATATAGATCAGCGGGCGCGTGAAGACGCTGGGAGCGGCAATGATCAACGCAATGTAGAGGACCAACAACACCATCGCTATGGCCAAACCTTCCAGCCGACGCAGAAAGCCAAAGAGCGACCTGAGGATGTTCATGATTACTTCTTGTCTTTCCGGCCGTGCGCGTAATCGAGCAGAAATGCGTCCAAGCCCTTCAAACTAATATCCTTCTTCGGAATGCTGGCGACAATCTCACCACGATCCAGGACGATGAAACGGTCAGAGACTTCATACACGTCCGGAATGCTGTGAGAGATATAAATGCTCGCCTTTCCGCCCTCTTTGATCTTGTGCACAAAGTTGATTACTTTCGCTACCTCCTTGAGAGACAAAGCGACCGTCGGCTCGTCAAGAATGATGAGATCCGCTTCGAAATACATGGCACGTCCAATGGCGATCCCCTGGCGCTCGCCGCCTGAGAGCTGGCTCACATTGGAGTCTACGGTGATGCCTTTGCCGCGGAAGCCAATTGTATTGACCATAATCTCGTTGGCAATGGCCTTTTCCTTTTTCACGTCGATGAAGCCAAAGCGGTTCACGATCTGCCGTCCGATAAAAAAGTTCCGCCACAGGACCTGCTTTTCGCCGAGGGATTTGTCCTGGTAAACAGTTTCGATGCCATGCTTGTGGGCGCTCTGGACATTATAGTGGCGGGAATTGATTTTGCGGCCCGCCACGTATAATTCGCCGCTGGTGGGCGGAAACACGCCAGTCAGGATTTTCACGATGGTCGACTTGCCGGCTCCGTTATCACCGATCAACCCCACGATTTCATTGCAACCTACTTCCAAGTTGATGTTGGTCAGGGCGCGCACCTGGCCAAAATACTTTTCGATGTTGACCATCCGCAGGGCGTG
>JAFAJU010000393.1 GCA_019236035.1 Verrucomicrobiota bacterium
TCGCAGCTCGTCGCCAATCCGGCGAAGCAACTCGCAGCCGGCTTGCAGGCCGATCCCACGGAAGGACTTGACCGACGTCCGATTAGCTTTGTCGTAGGACGCCTTGAAAATCCACGAGACGCCTACTGAATCACAGATCTTTTTGAGGTCATTCGCGATCGCCAGAACGAACTCCTCAGACTCGATGACGCACGGGCCGAGAATATAAAACGGTCTTGCCCCCCCAACTTCTACGCCCTGAATCTCGAAGCTTTTTACCATTCAAAAGCTGCTTGGAAAACGCCGAACCGAAACTTTGAAATCTCGCCGGCGTGCGCCAAGAAACCGATTCATGAACCGTAGCTCTTGACGAACTTCTTTTTACCGTCGGCCTCGGCTTGTTCCGGTGCCGATTCCTCCTGGGATACGGGTTCGGTCTTTGGAGATGTCTGTGGTGGGGTACCGGCCGCGCTGGACGGTTCCTGCCGCACTTTCTCAACAAAGATCATCTGCAAATTCGAGATGGTTCCGGCCAGGATCCGGGACTCATCGGTATTCAAGTTACCTTTCGTCTTTTCCTGAATCATTACCAGTTGATCAATCAGTAGCTGAGCCATATCCAAGTTAACTTCTGCCTTCCCGGTTTGAGGATGTGGTATCTGGCCCAACATGAAGGCCGCGTTCTGAGCTTGCATCAGCACGAACTCGATGAACCGCTGCGCCATTTCCCCCGAAGATACAGTGGTGTTCTGGTATTCTGCCATATCAGGTCTTCCATTTCACTTAAGGGCTAACAATCACCGTAATCGCCGGTTTATCCATCAAATATTTCCTAGTCGCCTCATTGACGGAATCGATGGTTAGTCCCTCAACTTGCTTCTTCCGTTGATGAACGTAATCGTACCCCAAGCCGTATAACTCGTTAAGCGCAACGCTGTGCGCGTACGCGTCCATGTTTTGCAGCTGGAAGGCGAGTTGTGCCAATGTCCTCGTTTTGGCACGGTCAAACTCCTCTTGTTCCAGCCCGCGCGCAGCGAGGCTCTCCAATTCCAGCCGCAAAATTTCTGATACGGTTTCGACTCTCTCGGGAGCAGTTGCCGCGTGGACGCTAAAAATCCCGGGTGCAATCCCCAGAAACAATGAGCTTCCGACGGAATAGGCCAATCCTAGTTCCTCCCGCACTTTAACAAAAAACCGTGAGCTTGAATCGCCTGTCGCTTCGTCCAACAATTCGAGACCGAGCCGGTCCGGGTCTGCCATGCTACAGACCAGAAATCCGATGTAAACGACCGCTTGATGCCGGCCCTCGTGCGAGGTAACCCGGTGGCTTTTAAAACCGTTGACCGCCGGGCAAAGCCGGTCTGTCGACGATTTCTGAGACGGCAAATATTGTGCATGCGTCTCGATCAAATCGAGGATCCGCTGTGAATCGAAATCACCGCAAAACCCGAAAACGGCGTTCGGCCAGACAACGCACTCCCGATGCCGCCGGGCTAGTTGAGTCTCATCGATTTGCAGCACACTTTCTTCACGACCGAGCGGATTAAGGCCGTACGGGTGACCGCCGTAAATCTGGGTTCGCAACAGGTTCCGTGCGACCAACTGCGGTTGTGCTTTCTCCGCCCGGATTGCTGCGATCTGACTTTCACGCTCGCGTTCCGTTGCTTCCGCAGGGAAAATCGGGTTCCCGGTCACGTCCATCAACACGTCAAATGCGTCGTCGAAATCAGCGACTAAAGAACTGACGGCAACCCGCAGGGTATTGTAGCCGGACTCGACGGACAACATGCCGCCGATGCCCTCTATTGCTTCCGCAATTTGCTCTGCCGATCTCGATCCGGTGCCCTTCGGCATGGCCTGCGTCAGCAAGCGGTGGACTCCGTTATCTTCGGCTGTCTCGTACAAAGAACCACCTCGAAACACTCCCGAAGAGTAAATGATCGGGAGGCGTCGGTCCGGAACCAAAACGACTCTGGCTCCGTTACTCAAGACGTGAAGCTGCGGGTCAGGGGTCTGGTTCTTCAATATCGAGATCTGTTTGGACTGCCTGGCGGGACGGAGCACTGCGACAGTGAGATTCGAATCGGTCAGATAGCGCCCCACAACTCGTTCCACGTCCGCTACGGTAACCGCGTGAAGGCGTTCCAGGTATTGCCGGCTGAATTCGAGATTCCGCGCATACAGCCAGTTTAGCCCAAGGTCGGACGCGACACCTTTAACTGTCTGAAGTTGTTCTATCGCGTTGACGGTGATCATCCGCTTTGCCTTTAACAACTCCTCATCAGTCATCCTCCGCTCCCGTCGATCGTCGACGCACTGAACGATGCGGTCCGGGACCCGGTCAGCCACCTCTTTGGCACACGTCCCCGAAACCGTCAGCAGACCCGGAAAGCTCGGCGTATACGCGTACGCTCCTACGCCGTAAACCAATCCCTCCTTCTCGCGTAATTCCTTGTAAAGCCGGGAACTCGCGCCCCCGCCGAGTATCACCGAAGCCGCGTCGACGGACGCCATGTCGTCATGGGAAATACCGGGCACATGCCAGCCAAGATTGAAGTACGCGAGATCAGCTTTGAAACTTTGCGACGTTTCTCGACGCCCCAATTGAGGAGGCTCCTCCGGCAGCATGATGGGCTCCAGCGGCCCGCGCTTGAAAGAACCCAGCAGTTCTGCGGCATCTGATCGGACGCGTTGCGTTTCCACGTCGCCCGCCACCACTAGAAACAAATTGTTCGGGCGATAGCGCCGGCGATAATACCGGAGGACATCGGCGTGGCTTAACTGATCAAACAAATCCCGAATCCCGATCACCGGGTAGCGACACGGATGCACCTGAAAAGCCGTTCCAAAGGTGAGGTAGCTGAGGACACGGTCCGGATCATCGAGTCCCATATCGAATTCGCGCCGGATAACGTCCATTTCCCTCTCCAGCATCGCAGGGTCGATGATCGATCGAAACAGCATGTCACCCAACAAATCTATAGATTGCCGAACAGCATTTGCGGGGCAGTCAACCCAGAAGACGGTCCGATCAAATGACGTGTAGGCATTGAGGTATCCACCCAAGCTGTGGATTTCATCACTGATCTGCTTCGAGGAACGCCGTTCGGTTCCATTAAACAGGACATGTTCCAGTAGATGAGTCAGACCTGCGCCTAGCCATTCACCTTCGTGAATGCTGCCCGTCTGGCACCAAACCTGAACGCTGGCAACAGGCGCGGAATGCTGCTCGGCAACAATAACAGTCAAGCCATTCGGGAGTTCGCAAAACGACGCGTGAACCTCGGGGATCTCCATTGAAAACTTTTTCGAGCCTCAGGAATTCGCCGGCTTCGAACCTCGCGGCTCAAACGGCGCCACGAATGCGGCGCGGAAATCCAAAGCTCGATGAAAATCTTCGACCGCATCGGATTCCGTCTTTCCGAAAACGCCCGCGCCGATCAAATTAAACACCATCTCGCCGACGTCGTCAGAAGCTCGGACTCCCCAGTATTCAAGGACCGTCATAACCATTGGACCGA
>JAFAJU010000377.1 GCA_019236035.1 Verrucomicrobiota bacterium
CGGCGCACCCTGGCCATCGTTTTTTCTGCCTCCTCACGGGCGCGAGACGCCCCGTCCGCCAGGACGCGATCTACGTAACCGGCATTTGCTTCGAGTTCCGCCCGTCGCTCTCTCAATGGGGTAAATCGCTCGCGGATGATTTCAAACAGCCTGTTTTTGAATTCCCCATAGCCGACGCCGCCGCTGCGAAAATCGTTTTCCATTGATGCCACTAGTTCAGGCGTTGCAAACAAGCGATAAAGTGTGACAATCGCTGATTTTGTTGGGTCCTTCGGCGCTTCGACCGGAGTCGAGTCCGTCACGATACCCATAATCTTCTTTCGTAACGCGTTTTCGGGTAGGAACAGCTCGATCGTATTACCGTAGCTTTTGCTCATCTTTTGACCGTCAAGGCCAGGAATCGTGGCGACCTCTTCTCGGATACTCGGCTCTGGCAACTTAAACACGTCGCCGTACAACTCGTTAAATTTGATTGCGATATCGCGAGTGATCTCGAGGTGTTGCTTCTGGTCTTTCCCAACCGGCACAAGATCGCTTTCATAGAGCAGAATATCGGCTGCCATCAGCACTGGATATGTGAATAACCCGTGGGATGGAGGAATGCCGCGGGCTAACTTATCCTTGTAAGAGTGGCTTCGTTCCAAGAGCCCCATGGGCGTAACGCTGCTCAGGATCCAGGTTAGTTCTGTGACAGCCGGCACATCCGATTGGCGAAAGAAACAGGCCTTTGCGGGGTCCAGACCACAGGCCAGTGAATCAATCGCAACCCCGTGAATATATTCACGCAAAACCTTAGGCTCATGAATCGTGGTGAGGGCGTGATAGTCGGCGATGAAATAAAACGCCTCACCTTTTTCCTGAAGCTCGATTGCGGGACGTAGCGCCCCAAAATAATTTCCAATATGCAAAGCGCCGGTCGGCTGGAATCCGGTGAGATAACGAACCATGCAGAACCCTGACGAAAGCCGCCAGCATTGCAAGCTTTCAGTTTGGAGTTTTGGGTTTTGCGTGCGTCAGGATCGTCCGTCATTAACCCAAAACTCAAACCCAAAACTCAAAACGTTAAGGTCACACCCCCCATCTCGCGACCTGGCGTTGTTCCTCCGCGAGAAGTTTGTCCCAGAGTTGCCGGTGGTCTGGCTCGTAGCGGTTATCCTGCAGCTCAGCCATTTGGCGGCGGACATCAATTAGCGCGTCCAACTGCGGCAATAGGCTAACGTAGAGCTCCCGCAAAAAGCGGGTAGCGGCAGCATCGCGTTCCCAGATTGCGCCAAAGGAATCGACAAATTCGACCGCATAATTGTAGTCGCCCCGTTCGTTATGCTGCCAGAGTTCGGGCGACGGTTCGGGTAAATCCAGCAGTAGCGGGGCCAGGTAAATGTTTTGCAATATGCCGCGCTTGTATCTTTCAATCGCGCCCGGTTCATCGTCGAACTCGAACGATGTGAGAGCCCAACCAAAATAAAAACCAGGATCTTCCAGATCATCCGGGTAAGACTGTCTATACCAGGTAAAGAATTCGTTCGCGGCTTCGGCCTGGCTAAGGGAAAGCTGCAGCAGTGGCACCAAAAATCGGACACCGGAATGATCCGACGGATCGGCAAAGAGGAGTTCTTCTCCGATTGAGATGGCCTCGTTCAACTCACCCTTTTGCCAGGCGGCTAACAAGCGACCGTGTTGCGCTTTCAGGAAGTAGCTAGGCTGCCCTTGCACGTGGAATGGTGCGGCCGCTTCGCCGGCTTTCGCAAAGCCTTCGGCTGCTTCATCGAGGTTGCCCTCCTGGAGATCGAGATCAGCTAGTTCGATCAGGGCCTCGGGCAAGTCCTCAGAGAGTTCAAGGGCTTTGGCCAAGAGCGCGCGCTGCTTTTCGCGGGATCGCGTGTGCTTGACGGTTTTAACTAGGCCTTGTGCAACAAATGTTGCGCCGTGATTGGCCAACAGACTTTCGGCGGGTCCGGCAATCAAATTGCTGAGCTGCGATTCGATGTTTTCTTCCTCTCGCGCCTCTTCCTCGGTCGGCTCCACATCGACCAGATTAATCTGACATTGGTATTCCCTGGAAATGCTCTGCCAAACTGCTTCATCCCACTCGTCCAGATCCGGGACGAGCAACTCGTCGGGTGCGCCCTTCTCTTGAAATGCGCGATGAAGAAAAAGTTCAACGCGGCGTTGATCTAGTTCTCGAACGAATTCATGTCCAAGCAACATTCGGGTATGCCGATGAACAACGTAGAGACACGTGGGCAAGATAAACATCGAGCCAAACTGAATCGGTACATCCAGGTCGAACCAATCGAACGCCCAGACCTCCTTTGTTGAGCGTAGCGGCAAAATCATACAGTTTTGAGTTTTGAGCTTTGGGTTTTGAGTTTTGAGTCACCCGGCCGCAAGCCAACGGGCTTTCCAAGCCTAATAGCAACTCAACCCGCAAAAGCGCAAAACGCAAAACCCAAAACGCTAAACTCGAAAGCCGTTCCCCCACGCTATTTCTAACCGCTGTTTCCGGTTGAATTTGTCGGTATAAAAAAGCTCTCGATTTCGGACACCATGCTCGTGGACGAGCTTGGTAACCTTTACATCAAAACAGCAGTACTGGGCGATCTCCAGCAAGCGTTTCTGTCGCCACCACTTGATGGCGTCGACGCCATCAGCCGTTTTGCGGACTCCGAGGGTTGCCTGAGCGATGTTATCCAAAGGTGGCTTGTTTCCTGAGACCTTCTCGACCTCCACGAGGAGATCGAAAGTCTGCAATTGATGCGGCAGATCGAGGATCGTGTATCCCATCAGGACTTCATAGTCAAAGTTCACGACGTTGAACCCGACTACGAGGTCCGCGCGAAGCAACTGTTGAATCAGATCGTCGACTCGTTTCTCCGGATAGATCCGGTACTCGTTCAGACTACTGCTGTAGGTGACTCCAAGGGACATCCCCATGTTCCGCTTTTTGTCCCAACCGCCGACGTCGTTCGCGGTGCGCTGAGTTTCAAGATCGAAGTAGACGATGTTCACGCGAGCAGGCTTTGCGTTTTGAGTTTACTTATCGCGGTTTTGAGGGTGATTACGCAAAACGCAAAACTCAAAACTGACCTAGTCAAACGAGCCCGCGTCGAAGCGGAATAGGTTTTCCAGTCCAGTGAGATGGTATTCCTCAACCACGCTTCCGTCTGATACGTACACCCGCATGCCGTTAGCTCCGTCGGATATCCAGCGGGTTTGATTGATGTTTTTGGTTTCGCAAACCTGGAATAGCGGGAGTCCGTCCACGCTTGCCACCCACGCGCCGGTTTCGTCTGCGTAAATCGTCAATTGAAAGGTCGCCTGTCGCGTGTTTTCCATCGGGTTGTTCGCC
>JAFAJU010000476.1 GCA_019236035.1 Verrucomicrobiota bacterium
TCATTTCACATGTTTGATCCCCGTCTTGACGCACTTGCAGAGGTATTGACCGGTTTTTCAACCAATCTTCAAAAAGGGGAACGATTCCTCATTGACGCTTATGATGTTCCCCCGGAAATCGTTATCGCTCTGATCCGGAGCGGACGCTCAAAAGGTGCTTTCCCGTTCGTAAATCTGCAGTCCAACGCGATCATCCGCGAATTGCTTCGAGGCGCCGAAGAGGGCCAATACCGGACACAGTGCGACTTTGAGTTGGCACGGATGACGGTGATGGATGCTTTCGTCGCGTTACGAGGCAGCCATAACGCCACCGAATTCGCGGACGTAGAGCCCGGCCGGATGCAGCTCGCGATGAAATTGCTTCAACCGTTGCTCGATCAGCGCGTAAATAAGACGAAATGGGTCGTCCTGCGTTGGCCGACTCCCGCGATGGCGCAAATGGCGGGGATGAGCACCGAAGCGTTTGAAGACTTTTATTTCAAGGTCTGCACGCTCGATTATTCCAGGATGGAGTCCGGGATGAAAGCTCTCCAGGCATTGATGGAAAGTACGGACAAGGTGCAGATCAAAGGACCAGGCACCGATCTGACATTCAGCATCAAAGGCATTCCCACTATCGCTTGCGGCGGTCAGCACAACATTCCGGACGGCGAGGTTTTTTCCTGTCCGGTTCGAGACTCTGTTGAAGGCCATGTTCAATTCAATGCCCCAACGATTTACCAAGGGACCGCCTTCGACTCTGTTCGCCTCGCGTTCTCGAAAGGCAAAGTCATTGAAGGCTCTGCGAATAACACCGCTCGGCTGAACGCCATTCTTGATTCAGATGAAGGCGCTCGCTACATCGGCGAATTTGCGTTGGGCTTCAATCCGTTCATCCAGGAACCGATGCGGGATATTCTCTTTGACGAAAAGATCGCCGGCTCGTTCCATTTCACGCCGGGTCAGGCCTATGAAAGGGCGGATAACGGCAACCGAAGCCAGGTGCACTGGGATCTTGTCTGTATTCAACGGCCGGAATACGGTGGCGGCGAAATTTATTTCGATCACAAGCTGGTACGCAAGGACGGGCTTTTCGTCCCTAAAGAACTTCAAGCGCTCAATCCGGAAAACCTGGCGGGGGCGCCTTAATCAACTGTGGCATTAAGAGGGGACCACTTTTCTCCTTAAAATAGCCTCCAGGAACCCTTTGATGAGAGGATGTGGACGCTCGGGCGTGGACCCCGACTGCGGAACAAACAGGGTGCCGATGAAAAACGGGTGGTCCGCCAATTCCACGACCCGCACCTCTCCCTCAGGATCGGATCCGACGATCTGTAGCTTCCCGGAACGTAACGCTGAAACATACTCGGGATTCACTCCGAAGTTGCAGTAGTACTGCTCTTTGATTGACGTGGTGCCGTAGAGGGAAGCAACCAAGCTGCCCGCTGATAAAGTGATCGGGAGGCTCCTCCCAACGAGTGAGCAAGTCAGTTTCGAAATAAAAAGCCTTGAGGCATTGGGATCGTACTCGGCGTGCGCCGCGTCGGAGATTCCAAGCACGTTCCGTGCAAACTCCAGAATGATGTGCTGAAAGCCTCCACACGTACCAAGCAGTGGCACCCTATTTTCCCGCGCAAAACGAATAACTCGTAAAGCGCCTGCGAGACTCTTGTAGGGGCTTCCAGGCGCGATCCAAAACCCTTCTACCCTGTCGAGATCAGTATATTCGGCCTCCTGCGTCTCCAACCATTGAAAATCGGGCGAAGCGTTCAAGCGTCGACCAGCATGTTCAATCGCTCGGTTGGTCGCGATATGCGTCATAGACTTCGGATCGAAGTCACCGACTATGACAATTTCGCCTCTCATAAGAAAATGAATCTTTGATCCATTGTACCATAGGCTTCCAGCCTGTATCTGGAGTTTGGCTATTTATGCTTCGTGCTTCGGGTTCCAGCGCCGAAGGCGCGACAGGACGTCCCGCAGGATCCGGCGATTTGTCTATCCAGTTTAAATCGGCAACCTTTAGCTTAGTTTGCTCGTATGCCTTGCCTATCAATTCAAACCAACCGGGCGCTCCCTGACGATCAGCAAACCGAACTCTTGGATGCGGCTTTGGAGATTGTGGCGTCGCAGTTGGGCAAGCCTCAGAGCTATGTGATGGTTAGCCTGGTTCCGGCGGCACGCATCAATTTCGCCGGAGACGAGAGTCCGACAGCTTTTGTCGAGCTACGAAGCATAGGGATCCCCGATTCGAAACGGAATGCTCTGTGCGCGGCAATCACCGACCTGATTGCACGGAGTTGCGCGATCAAACCCGAGAGGATTTATATTGTATTGGTCGACGTCAACGCAAAGTTCTGGAGCTTAAACGGCTCGACGTTCGGCTAGCCCGCAAAAATCACGCCTAAGCCGAAGCGACGAGCTCATTGCGGGCTAGAAAGCAGCGGAATTTCCCGGTGTAGCCGGAGATTCCGCTGCCATAGCCTGCATCGCTCAAAAATCTCTAAAGATTTCTGAGCGATGCAGGCTCAGGCCTTGGAAAGTTGGAACTCCCGGTATGCCGGGTTCTTGCTCAACTCCGGATGCTTCGCTAGTAATTCTGCGTCCAGGCGCCGGGCGAATTCTCTGACCTGTTCTCGAAATACCGGCAGCGGCACGACAATGAGTTCTC
>JAFAJU010000492.1 GCA_019236035.1 Verrucomicrobiota bacterium
CTAGCCGGACACTCGCTCCGTTGCCAGAAGTAAGCTTCACCCCAAGCTGGCCTCGTTCGATGAAGAACAGCGAATCGCCTCGTTCGCCCCGGGTGAGCACAACTTCGCCCGGTTCAAAAACAATCGGCTCGAGTAAAAATAGAAGTCGTTCCAGATTTTGCGAGCGGAAATGAGGCGCAAGCATTTTACGCAGGCTCGCTTCCGTGGGTGCACCGCTAAATTCATTGAGTGTGCGAGTCTCGATCCATTCGAGCGCGTGATCGAGATCGAGAAAGTCAAATTCGGCTTTGTCAAGGACTTCACATCGGCGTAAGAGATCGCGTTGTTTGTCGTCGAGGCCTGCAAAAACTAAGGCGATCTGATGAGGCTCGCAAAGTTGTCGCAGTTTTCGAAAGCACATTAGCGCCGAGGCGTCCATGCCCCGTACCGCCTGCATGTCGATAACGATAACCCGTCGCTCCATCCGCCGCGTTGCCTCGGTTACTTGGTTCACGATTATTTGAGCAGTTCCAAAAAAGAGATATCCTTGCAAGCTAAGTCCGAAAGTTGATGCCCCATGCTCGGCAAGGATCTTGTCGTCGCGGACTGTTCGGCGAACTCGGGACCGGTAGCTTTGTCCTGTGAAAGTACTCTTGATGCAGGTGACCCGTCCGTAGTTCCAAGCAAAAAGGACGCAAGCGGCGGCCAATCCTAGCAACGCACCTGCGAGAAAGCCTGTCAGGGCAGTGGCGCCAAGGATCAATAGAAGGAGAGCGTATTCGTGAAGGGGCAATCGGCGACGCGATGCAATGGCCCATTTCAAGAGCATCGAGCCGCCCAAATACAACAGCAGGCCGGCAAGCACCGGTTTTGGAAGGAAGCTGATCAAAGCGGGAAAGGCGATTACGATAGTCAGGCAGAGCACTGAAGCCCAGACACCTAGCAGGCGAGTCGTCCCGCCAGGCTTTACAGCGCTACTCTCCCCACCGTAAAGCGTTTCAGAATGAGCAAGCGCCGTCTCGGTGAAGGCGACGACCACCACCGCACCCAATTCAATGACATGACTACCGATGACCTGCCAGGCCACGAGGTCGAGGGGTATTGTTAGATGCGGCGGCAGGGAAACCCTCGAGGCCGGTTCAAGCAGCATTCCGAGAGCTCTCAATTGTCCGAAAGGTAAGCCTGCCGATGCGGCTAACCCGTAGAATCCGACAGTTCCTAGTAAGATGGCACCCGGAACCCCGAGAAAATGATTTCGAATCCTTTTAGATAGAAGGAGTACCATCGGTACACCCAGAGCAGGCAGAACGGCGATAAGAGGAGTACTGCGAAGCACCGCCAAAACGGAAAAATCCAGGGAGTGCCGGGTGAAAACGCGGAAGGCTTCGCTGAAAACCAGAAATCCAGAGGCGGCTATGACTCCGGCAACTACTGAAAACGGGGCAAGCTGAATTAGGCCCCCTTGGTGAAGTCGACCTAACCCATAAGCTACCACTCCACTCATCAGCAAAGTGGTTGTTAAGGCCATCAGGACTGTGACGATCACGGCCGATTCGGAGCCTCCTTTAGCGCGGGTATCCAAAGCAATACTGGCAAGAGAAACGGACCGGATAGCCGCCGTATTCGAGTCCGGTCTCGCAATGCAAAATTGCTGAGAACTCCACACAGCGATGAGTAACCCGACCAAACAGACGCCAACCAGCAAGCTGGGAATTCCAACAGAAGCATATCTCTCGAGGCCGCCACTAAAGATCACCAGGCCGTAACCGACCGCATAGCAAAGCATGATCAGGGCGCTGATTGACCCGCCGCAAAGATCCCCAAGGATCCGTGAGATTCTTGTCGTCGTCACTATTCTCCCAGATTCCATCCTTACAGCAGGCGCCCACCCACAAGAATGGCGGCCTCGCAGTTCGAAAGCTGCAGCTCTATCGACCGAAGCCGTTACCCGACGGTGCCGTCCTTCCGGTGATGCAACGCAAACGTGTTGCCTTCGGTGTCTTCGCACCACGACATGACGCAAACAGCCGATTCGCTCGGGCCCATGTGAATCTTACCGCCGAACTCGCTCACGCGCTTTGTGTGCGCTTCAACGTTTTCGACAGCGATCATCGCACCACTGCACGCGCGCCAGGGCGCCGAGTCCGATTTTCCTAGGCCGAACGTTTGTCCGGTCGGTAATTCGTATTCAACACCTTGCCATTCACCCGAGTCATTTACGAAAGTCGGTTGAAATCCTAGTCCATCCTCGTAAAACTTGCGCGCGCGCGCCAAGTCTTTGACCATATAGTAAACCGCGTCGAGACCACGCGGCGGAGAAATCTTGGTCGTTGTCATATCCATGACGAGAAGCGACCACAGATCAGAAATCTCGCAATGGTTTAAATCAATGCGCAAGGATGATGTCACGCAGGCAGGGCGCGGCGCCTTCAAAAAGGATGAGGATAGAGAGGGGAATATCCGATTGCACCATTTCGGAGCATATCATTTCGGCCAAGGCTTACCGGCGCTGTAAAGCCTCTTCAGTTGTGCGGTTCCGTCTCGCCGAATAACAATCTCCGCTAAGAGATCGCTTGGCACCTGCTTTCCCTTACCTTCCGGTACATAATATCGTTCAATGCCGTAATCGATTTGGCCAGCGTAGGCGCGGCCTTTCAGGAACGGCACATCGTCGGTTGGCGGCACTGGACTAACGTCGCTGATTTCCCATACGCTCCCAACAGAGCGGAGCAGGACATAGACCACATTTCCGCTAGCTTTCCCTGCGTCGGAAAGCGTTTCTGGCGGCACGCTGATGGTGTATCGTAAGAATACGTAGTCACCACTTAACAGATCCCTAGGGTCTGCTGAATGGCATTCTAATAAGTACGTCTTTCCGTTATTTTCGATGTTTGCATGGTAAGCGTAAAGACCTACGAGACCCGATATTTGTAGTATCAGGATGATGCGTAAAAGCCAGGTTTTCATTGTAAAATTGATTTCCGGAGTTTGTGGAATGCAAAGAGCAAAATGAGCAATAGCGTTCCTGCGGTAAGAAAAAGCATTCCTGTGGACATCATCGAGCCGGCCAAGCGTAGATAGAACGAGAAAATGGTGACACCAATCATCATTAGACCTACGGTAACCAGATGCCTCCGGCCGAACTTGTATCCGCTGAAGACTGCTAAGAGGTTGAGAATAAAGACGATTCCCCACAGTATTTCCCAAACCTGGAGATGGTTTTTTGGGTAGTAGATAGTGAGATCGTAAGTAAAGAGGGCTAGGCTCGTTGTGATCAGTCCAAGGGATTCACCCCAAGCACGTTGGATTAGCTGATTTGCTCTTGACCATAGCTGGGAACCGACGGTTATCGCGACGCCCAAGGCAGCATAAATAACCGAAATCGTATTGTCTTGATCAGTGAACAAAGACCAATGGTACTCCTCTACACCAATAGGCACCATTGTGAACAGAGCAGCCAGCCAAACCACAAACGCGGACGGACTCAATGAGAGAAATGGCAGAAAAAGAACGGAGAGAAACCAGGTGAACACAAGCATGAATCGTGATCCGCTGAGATTAAAGGACTGGCCGATCAGCGCTAAACCTGCGAGAGGCAGCACCGCCGCAAAAAGGTAACCGATTTCCGTGATTGCAGGATGCCATTTACGCCGGTTTCCTTCGGTGCCCATGAGCGTTGACGCTGTGAGCAGCGTTAGAAGTCCTCCCAATTTCACTTCCCGGGGAATGCTTTGCCAGTTTGCCGATATCGTGAGAATCAGCCCGAGGACGCAAAGCAGACCGCCAACAATTGAAAAGGTCATCATCGCCGGAGAACCCGAGCCAACAGGATACTTTGCCAATATCCTGTCCGCCTGATCCCGTGTAATAAGGCCGTCCCCGACCCAGTTATTGACGTGCCCGCTTAAAGACTTTTGCGTGGGTTTCATGTTATTTTCAGGCCGCCACTGGGCCATTGATAATACTGTTCACATCTGTGAAAATTGTTTCCGGGAATCCCAGCGCTTTCGTGAATTCGAACCCTTTCTGGAATGGGTTTTTGATCTTGCGTAGCCGGCGATAGTCACTCTTCGAGACCCAACCTTTCAGCCTAACCCAGGATATTGCGGTAAGTACCGGGTAATCGCTGCCATACAGGAGTTGCTGCGGACTCTCTCTGAGCTTTTCCAAAGTTCTCAAATGGGTAACTTGAGATAAGGCGGCTATGTCCCCGTAGAGATTAGGAAACACGTTTCGCATAACGAGGAACTGGTCGAGATAATCTCGGCCCCAGGGAAGAGCTCTTGTCCCGCAGTGGGCTGCAATAACATTTACACCGCATTTGAGCGGCAGGGATAACGTATCGACGCTCTCCAGATCCGCCCTATTTACGGGCATGGCAATCTCTCCGCCGGTGTGCGCAAGGAGAGGCAGGCTTAACTCCACCATTTTTAGCCAAAAAGCTTTGTATTTTGCTCGATTGCAATCGACCGCTTGCACGCATGGCAGCAGCTTCACGAGCGCCGCTCCGGCCGCTGCACAGCGCTCCAGTTCGAGCAGGGCGTCCGCCCTGGCCGGATGAATGGACACACCCGGGAGAAATTCTGGGTGCTGTCTGGCCAATTTGAGGACGTACTCGTTTGGCACATAGACGCCCGACCTTTCAGGATGGCAGTTGCCGGCTTCGTCGTAGAGATTATCGCAGGCCAGAACAACAACCTTATCAAAGCTCGAGCTTTGAACCCAATGGATCAGCTTCTCAACATAGAGCATGTCCAGCAGCGGGTCGGCCAAGGATGTATTAAGACCGATGCCTTTGGCCATGATTTTGCCGAAAGGCACCTGCCACATGGGCACAGTGGCCCGACAACCTGAGCCAGTTTTCCCGTTGCCAAGAACGTGGACATGCATGTCGATTTTTGGCAGGCTTGTCATACAAGCACCTTCCGACACCGTTGTGACCCCAATGCGACAATCTTTCTTCCCGGCAGCGTCTGTTTTTCTGTCTGCTTACGAATGAGCGAAAGGATAGTCGTGATATCTTTGTAACGGAGTAACCCTGCCGGTATCACGAGATCGCACTTTTGGCTTTTGCATTGGAGCACGATTCTCTTGGTGCGGAACACAATCCACGATCGGACTTCGTAGTCCGCAGATTTTATTTCGGCCAGCGTTCTTTCCCGGCATCGCGCAAACCAAGTCGTGCAGCGCACTTTGTTTTTGGATACGACGACCGCCGCCCCGGTTAGGTAGATGCAGTGAATAACAGCGGCCACCACCGGCGCGGCCCAAGCGTACGCCAGCATCTCATGCCCCGTGTTTTTACTTGCCACCCAGAGAAGCCCGGCACCGACCGCGTATAGCGCTAGAACAGGAGCGACCTTTATCCACGAATATCTAAACATTTTACCTTCCCCAAGGTTTGTCATTGTTTTTGGAATTCCCAATTCGTTCAGAGTGCTTCCGTTGAAATCATGGTTTTCCAGTTGCTGGCAGCCGCGCCCGAAGATTCTGTTGCGGAAATTGCCTCGTAGAGTTTGCGGAGATCCTGGAGAAATTGGTTTCTGTGGCTTACCGGCACCTTACCGAAAATTTCTTGGACATTGCCTTCGTAAACTGGAGCAGTTTTACTCCAGAGTTCGCTACCCTTTTCGGTGATAACCAGCACAACTTGGCGGCGATCTTTCGGGTGAGCTTCTCTCTTTATCAAGTTGTCTCGGACCATGCGGTTTAGCACGATCGAGATGCTCGATTTGCCTACGAGCAACTGGTCGACCAGGTCTGATTGATCCATTTTTCCACCCTTTATGCTCAACAAGTTGAGGATGTTGAATTTTGAGGCTGTCAGGCCAAATGGTTGAAAGAATGCTTCGCTCCGCCGTTCCAGGGAGCTTTGCACAAGGAGCATGGCCAGCAGCAACTCGTATGGCTCGGGTGTTTTGCTCATGATTTAAAATTACATCAAATTGTTTAATGTCAAACTCTTTTGGTGAAAAACCACTCCGCACGAAAACCACCGCTAAGCCGGGACCCGCTCCCTCGCGTCCGGGGCGCTCCCCCGCGTCCGGGGACAGGTCAAATATCGCTGCGCG
>JAFAJU010000385.1 GCA_019236035.1 Verrucomicrobiota bacterium
GCGCAGCAGAATCAGAAGCCGAATCTGCCTGGTCAACCGAATCAGCCTCAGCAAGCGGAGCAACAACAAAAGGAACAAGCTCTCAAGTCACAGCAACAAGCGGAAGCCGAGAAGGCCAAGCAACTGGAAGCTCAAAAAGCTCAGCAAGCCGAGCAGGCCCGTCTCCAACAGGGGACCCAGCAGAAACTTCAAGCCGAGCAACAACAGAGAGAACAGGCGCTCAGGCAACAGCAACAGGCGGAAGCTGAAAAGGCCAGACAGCTGGAAGCCCAAAAAGCTCAGCAGGCCGAGCAGCAGGCCCGTCTCCAACAGGAGACCCAGCAGAAACTTCAAGCTGAGCAGCAACAGAGAGAACAGGCGCTCAGGCAACAGCAACAGCGTGCTGAGGCTGAAAAAGCTAAGCCACCGGAGAAAAAGCCGCCAGAGGAGAAAAAGAAGAAGGAAGAAAAGACTCCTTCGCCCGGCCAACAGCAATAATAGGCGCCGAGGGACGCGGGCGTTTCAACGCTGGGCCAACACTCGGTAGGGCCAAGTTTCACCTTGGCCTTGGCAGCCACGACGCGACGAAACGCGCCCCTACCGTAGGACAGAACGACTTCTAGGTTGCCTGGGCACGATTTTCATCCGAAGCTGCGAACCGATGAACCGAATCGTCGGTCTCGAGACAGAGTATGGATGTTTGATCTCCGAAGATCAGGCTCAAAGTCAGGCGGACACCTGGCCCCTAAAGGTCAAAAATTATTTGTTCAGGAAATGTCACGTCGGAGCGATAGATTTGCACTATCGGGACTACGAAGAACCGCCGGGCAACGGCGGTTTTCTTTTGAACGGCGGTCGACTCTACCTTGATATGGGGCATCTGGAGTATTCATCTCCGGAATGCATTAACCTGAGAGATCTGGTGTCATTTGATATCGCGGGCGATCTGATGCTGAACCGGGCGCTTACTGAAATGGGCGTCGAAGATCAGGTCGCTTTCCTGAAGAACAACGTTGACCATCACACGGGCGCAACGTTTGGCTGTCACGAGAATTATCTCATGCGCAGGGAAGCGCAATTCACGCCGGAGGTCTTGGCCTCTCTGCTTGCTTTCCTGGCTACCCGACAGATTTTTGCCGGGGCCGGCCGCGTTGGACAAGCGAACCCATTAGCCTTTGATTTCGAACTACCAGACCGGCCGGGTCACGTTAACTTTCAGATCAGCCAACGGGCTGACCATATCGTAAACGACATTTACCAATGGGTGCAGTTCAATCGCGCAATCATCAACGCCCGTGACGAACCCCTGGCCGACTATCGGAAGTATCGGCGGCTCCATCTCTTGATCGGCGACTCCAATATGAGCCCTTTCGCCACCGCACTGAAAGTCGGGACGACCGTTTGTGTCCTTACATTGCTTGAGGAGAACTTGCTTCCAACGCACATCGCGCTGCGCGACGCGGTACTGGCAACGAGAGAAATTTCCCGTGATCCGGATGGCAAATGGCTTGTTGAAATGGATGACGGCACCCGGCGAGACGCCCTGGAGATCCAGTACCAATTCCTCGAATGCGCGCATCACCATCTCGCCGGTCAGGACGAGGAAACCGACTGGATTCTCGAGAGTTGGAGTTTTACGCTAGACGCCATCCGGAACAAACCTGAGCTCTTGATCGGGGGCGTCGATTGGATCTCGAAAAGGTGGCTATTGAATTTGTTCATGCAGGAAGAAGGTTTGACCTGGCAGGATCCCTGGTTGCAAAGCCTCGATCTCGAATACCACAATATCAATCCGAGCAAGGGGCTGTTTTTCGCATTGAAACCGCCGAAGGCTATCGGCGAATTCAATTCGGCCGTTCGGCGCGAGGAAGCGATGCGGACTCCGCCTCAAAACACGCGGGCCAAGGGGCGCTCCCGTGCCGTAGCACAATTCCAGAAGAAGAATCTTCCTTATATCATTAACTGGGACTCGGTTGCTCTCGAGAGCCAGGATTACTTGCCTATGCCCGATCCCTTCAACGTGTACGACGAAGAGGTGGATTTTTTCCTCGGGTAGACCGAAATTCGCACCCAACTTCAATGCATTTAAAAACGAAACCACAGCGGCGGAGGTTCAGACCAGTTATAGCAGCAGTTTTGGGGTTGCTGATTGCAGCACCGCTGGGAGCCGGACCAGCCCTAGCTGCCGAAGCTCCTGAAATCTGGCAAACCGATTACAAGCAAGCTTTGGCGGAAGCGGCCCAAGAGAACAAACGCGTACTTCTGGAGTTCGCTGGGTCGGATTGGTGCCAGCCCTGCATCCAAATGGACAAGGATGTTCTCAGCCAGCCGGATTTTAAGAAGTTCGCTGCAAGCAACCTGATCCTGGTAAAGCTTGACTTTCCCAGAAGAAAGCAACTTCCTCCGGCTGAAGCCGAACAGAACCAGAAGCTCCAACAGAAATATACCATCGAGGGGTTCCCCACCTACGTGCTCTTGGATCCCTCCGGCAAGGAAGTGAGACGCCAATTGGGCTACCTAAAGGGCGGTCCTACAGAGTTTATCAAATGGGTTCGAGTTGGGAATTAGTTCGGAGTTGTAGTGCACCGTCTCGCATATAATGGTGCACTAGGTAAGGATGTGCTCCTGCGCGGCTGTCGGCGCACGTCCTAATGAAAAAGGGCTAGCCTGCATCGCTCACAAATCTTTAGAGATTTTTGAGCGATGCAGGCTATGGCAGCGGAATCTCCGGCTACGCCGGCGAATTCCGCTGCTTTTTGCAAAGAAGAGTTTAAAAACAGTTTGTTTCAAATTTATAGTTTAAAAACAGGCTCTTAAGCAGACGCCCAGCGTCTGTTTAAGAGCTTTCTAGCCCGCAATGAGCTCGTCGATCCTACCAGCACGTGATTTTTGCGGGCTAGCGCACCCTTGACGCTTTTTATGACGCAGAAAGCCAGGGTTCCGCCAGCACTTCTGACAGATTTGTACGAGCTGACGATGGCTTATGGCTACTGGAAAGAGCAGATGCTGGATCATGAAGCGGTATTCCACCTGTTTTTTCGCCAGCAGCCGTTCAACGGGGGTTATACGATCACCTGCGGTCTGGATGACGCTATCGATTACCTCCTGAACTTTGAGTTTTATCCGGATGATCTTACCTATTTAGCCGAACTCCGCGGATCGGACGGCGAACCCTTGTTCGAGAACGCGTTTCTAGACTATCTCCACTCGCTGAGATTTGCTTGTAACGTTGATGCGATTCCTGAGGGCAACGTGGTATTCCCCCACGAGCCTCTCCTCCGCGTTCACGGGTCACTTCTTCAATGTCAATTATTCGAGACCGCCCTCCTGAATATTCTCAACTTTCAGACATTGATCGCGACAAAATCGGCGCGGATCTGCCTGGCAGCCCGCGGCCAGCCCGTGATTGAGTTCGGGCTGCGACGGGCGCATGGACCTGATGGCGCTGTCGCGGCGAGCCGGGCTGCGTACATTGGCGGCTGCGTCGCGACTTCGAACGTGCTTGCCGGGAAGGTCTTTGGAATTCCGGTACGCGGAACGCATGCACACAGCTGGATCATGTCGTTTCGAACGGAACTGGAAGCTTTTCAAGCCTACGCCGAAGCCATGCCAGGCAATTGTATTTTTCTCGTGGACACCTACGACACTATCGGAGGCGTTCACCAGGCCGTAGAGGTTGGCCGCCAGCTGAAGTCGATGGGCAAGGAACTGATCGGAGTCCGGTTGGATTCGGGCGATCTGGCCTATCTGAGCATCCAGGCACGCGATATCCTGGATCAGGCCGGCTTTCAATCGACAAAAATCCTTGCGAGCAATGACCTGGACGAACACGTGATCAGCAGCCTGAAGGAGCAAGGTGCGTTAATCGATTTGTGGGGTGTGGGGACGAAGCTGGTCACGGCGTTCGATCAACCAGCTCTCGGAGGCGTCTATAAGCTCAGCGCGACGCGCGTCAAGGGCGGCGCTTGGCAAAGAAAGGTGAAACTGTCGGAGCAGGCCGTCAAAGTGTCGAATCCCGGTTCACTGCAAGTTCGGCGATTCGAACATCGAAACGAGTACCTGGCGGACATGATTTACGACGACTTGTCGGGAATCTCCAAAGGTCGCGTCATCGTGGATATCGCGGATGTGACGATGCGGAGAAGGATCGCAGCGAACGCGAAGTGTCGCGACCTGCTGGTCCCAATTTTTCGGCAGGGTAACCTGGTCTACGAACGCCCCTCGATCTCCGAGAGCCGCACCCTGGCACAGACGGAGTTAGGTCGGTTTCCCAGCGGCGTTAAGCGCCTCCTTAATCCGCATATCTATCCGGTCGGTTTGGAACTCGGGCTTCATGAATCGAAAGCGCGGTTAATGCAGTGCGCCCGGAGTGCAGCGGGGGAGGTGGAATAGGTCAGCGACCTGTTGGCTGGAGGGGCGTCGCCTGCAACGCCCAGGAGCCGCACCCGTCATCCTTCGTGCTCGAATTTCGGACGTCGCTACACCCCGCGGCTCCGGTAGGGCGAGCGCCCGCGAAAACAAATGTTTAAGATCGAGGACCAAGGACTACGAGCACGAGGATGATTTTCAACTTCAGATTTGGGGTTAAAGTGGAGGCTCACTATGAACGTCCTTCTCGTAGTCGACATACAAAACGACTTCCTGCCTGGCGGGGCCTTGGCGGTGCCCGATGGGGACAAGGTAATCCCGATCATAAACCGGTTAGTGGAACATTTCGATCTCATCCTGGCCACCCAGGATTGGCATCCGGCTAATCACGGGAGCTTCGCCGCCAACCATCCAAATCGTCACCCTGGCGAAGTTATTGACTTGAACGGAACCATGCAGATTTTGTGGCCGATTCATTGCGTTCAAGAATCACCAGGCGCCGATTTCTCTACCCAATTGCGCACGGACCGCTTTGCCAAAGTATTCAGGAAGGGAATAGATCCCGCGATCGACAGTTATAGCAGCTTTTTTGACAACGCCCGAAAACGTTCTACCGGGCTAAGCGACTATCTACGCGAGCGGAAGATCAACGAACTGTTTATCTGCGGCCTGGCAACGGATTATTGTGTCAAGTTTTCCGTGCTCGACAGTACCAGCCTAGGTATCCGGACGTCGGTGATTGCGGACGCATGCCGCGGAGTCAACTTGAAGCCGGACGATTCAGCGACAGCAATTGCGGAGATGCGTAAAGCGGGGGCGTCCATTATCGAGTCTGCGGATATCGGTCGGTGATGTAGGCGAAGCGTCCCGCTTTGCATGAAGAAGCAAAGCGGGACACTTCGCCTACACGACCACCAAGCTCACGGGCGAGACGCCCGTGCTACCTTACAATAGATCCCCTTTGGGTCGAGCTCGATGGAGTTGTCTGTCAATGCCCGAGGATCGATTCCTAACTGATCAGAGATGATTTTGCGAATCCGTTGCAGGTGGAGGTTCTTTCGATCCAATCGATTCTGGCTGGCCCAACGGGCGGCGGCAACAATGAGACTGGAGACTTGTTCGGCCGTCAGTCTCTCGGTGTTGATGATAATATCGAAATCGCTCCGGTCATTGATGTCGATGCCGTAGACCTCAAGGTAGCGTTTCCTGTTCTGCTCATCGCGCTGCAAGGTCCGATAAAGAACAGATTCGTAGCTGGCATGTATATCGGCCTCTCGCTGAAAGATCCTTTTGGCTCGAGCTTCCAGCGGCGCATGTAGCCACACTCGCAAATCAGCGTCGATGAGCCAACCAGCCAATCTGGATCCTACAACAACGCGTGGTCGCAAAGAGGCACGCATTAACTTCAAATCGGTCAGAAAGTCGTAGATTCGGCTTTTCGCCGCCTCTCGTTGAATTTCCTCGAAAGAAATGCCGAGATCCTGGGCAAGATCACGAAATGTGTAGTTAACAACTTCCAACCCCAAGGTTCTTCCCACATTATTTGTGGCCGTCGTATTCCCGCACCCGCTGTGACTGGAAATTGCTATCTTCAACGCATTGGAATCGGAACTCACGGTATGTCGCCTCCGGGACGTCTGGTTGCTTTAATGACCCCATCCTCTCAGCTGGGCGCTGCTTTCGAGGAGCCACTGATATGTCTGCCGGATACCATCAGGCAAAGAAATTCGAGGCTTCCAGCCCAGCGCCAGCAGCCGACTGGTGTCCAAAAGCTTTTGCGGAGTCCCGTCTGGTTTGGTCGTGTCGAACTCCAGTTCGATTTCAAAACCAATGACCTTTGCGACAACCTCCACAAGTTCACGAATCGTCAGATCCTCACCGCAACCCACGTTGATGATTTCAGGTGAATCATAGTTTTCCAAAAGAAATCGGAGCGCGTCGGCTAGATCGTCAGCGTGCAAAAATTCTCTCCGCGGCGTCCCGGTGCCCCAAATCGCCACCACGTGACGGTTGCTCGACTTTGCTTCATGGACTTTCCGGATCAACGCGGCCAGAACGTGCGATTTATCCAGGTCGAAATTGTCTCCGGGGCCATAAATATTGGTTGGCATAGCACAAACGAAATTCCTTCCGTACTGCTGCGCGTAGGCTTGACAGAGTTTGATACCGGCGATCTTGGCGATCGCGTACGGCTCATTTGTGGGTTCGAGGGGACCCGCTAAGAGAGATTCCTCGCGAATCGGTTGCGGCGCCAGTTTCGGATAAACGCATGAACTTCCCAGGAACAGCAGCTTTTTGACACCTGACTCGAAGCTCGCCGCGATCAAGTTATTCTGGATCTGAAGATTTTCTAACAAGAAATCGACCGGGTATTCGCTGTTTGCCTTTATCCCGCCGACTTTTGCCGCGGCGACCACCACGGCTTCGGGCCTGGCCTGTGAAAAAAAATTGTGGACGTCGTCGGATTGCCGGAGATCCAATTCCTGGCGGGTCCGAACTAGAATGTTTCGATACCCATTCTTCTGCAAGTTACGCAACAGCGCGCTTCCCACCAGCCCCTTGTGGCCGGCTATATAGACTGATCGGAACATCATTGGACCTCTTTGGTACTTACAATTTTGCGCTCCGTCAAATAGCGCAGGCGTTGATCTTTGGTAGGGCGAGGCGCCGTCCGAGCAGCGGGAATCGGCGTCGCTCTCAAAAGCCGCTCCTAGGGGTGCGTGAGCAAGGTAGCATAGGCATCCCGCCTGTCGGGCGTCTTGCATGGCGCCGTCCATACAGGCGGGAATCCTATGCTAGACTGACAGGCTGGAAGCCTATGC
>JAFAJU010000388.1 GCA_019236035.1 Verrucomicrobiota bacterium
CCGAAAAATCGAATGTATTCATTCAGGCTGGGAAAATACTCTTTACGTTGGCGCTCGTGCTGAATCCGCAACAGGCTGATAACGTCGGCAGACTCAAGAATATCGTCGATGTGGCGCGCAACCTCGACGCCCATTTCTTCGAAGGAACCGGGTACCAGCGTACTGGGTCCAACCAAGGTAACCTCAGCGCCAAGTTTCTTGAGCGCCCAGATATCCGACCGAGCGACTCGGCTAAACAGAATGTCGCCGACAATTGCAACCTTGAGACCTTCTATCTTTCCCAGGCGCTCTCGGATCGTAAATACGTCCAGCAGCGCTTGGGTGGGATGTTCGTGCGCTCCATCTCCGGCGTTGATGATGCTGGAGTCCAGCCGTTCTGCCAGAAATTTTGGCGCTCCCGCGGAGCTATGACGCAAGACGATAATGTCGGCGTATAGGGCCTGCAGATTCAGAGCCGTGTCCTTCAGCGTTTCCCCCTTTTGCAGACTCGAGGTTGTCGCCGAAATATTCACGACATCGGCGCTCAGGCGGAAGGCGGCGAGCTCGAATGAGGTTCGGGTGCGCGTACTTGGCTCGGCGAAAAAATTGACCATCGTTTTGCCGCGTAAGGCCGGAACTTTTTTGATATCCCTGGAGCCAACCGTCTTGAAAGCGGCTGCCGTGTCGAGGATTGTTTCAATCTCCCGCAACTCCAATTCTCGGATCCCAAGCAAATCTTTTCGGTGCCAATTCGCTGCATCCGGAAGATCTTTGGCCAGCTGCGATTCGGGTGTTCTCACGGCCTCTCTACGCGGACCGAATCCGGCTCCAAGTCGACGTTCTGAAGGCGCACTTTGACTCTTTCCTCCTGTGCAGTCGGCAGATTCTTCCCGACATAGTCCGGCCGAATCGGCAACTCCCGATGCCCGCGATCCAGGAGCACCGCGAGCTGAATCCGTGCAGGGCGTCCAAAAGAGCTGATCGCATCCATCGCGGCACGGCAGGTGCGGCCTGTGTAAAGAACGTCATCGACCAGAACGATAGTGAGCTGTTCCAGATGAAGTGGCAAACGCGTCTCGCGGACGCTCGTCAGCGTATTGCGGATGCTCAGATCGTCGCGATGCATAGAAATATCGATTGCGCCCAATTGTGGCTTCTTTCCCTCGATCGCTACGATCAATTCAGCCAGGCGACGAGCCAACTCCACGCCACGGGACGGGATTCCGATCAAGGAGAATCGGTCGGGATCAGGATTATGCTCCAGGATTTCGTGAGCGATACGGCGAAGCGCGCGCATGATCGCTTCACCATCCATGATCAGGATTGAGTTGGACATGACACCTTGGTGACCTCGCGGGATCACTTTAAAGGTAGGCTTTCAAACTGCTGAGGCTATACGCCCTTGACCTGTCTTTGTCGGCGCTCTCGCCACGCGGATCGATGTTTTACGATCCAATCGAGGAGGGCTCGCTCAAAGCCAATATCGTACCCGGCCTTTTCGCTTTCGATCCATTTGTGGCGCAAAATCTCCTCGCGTTCGGCCAAGAACTCCTTATAGAGCACAGAATTTTTCACTAGCTCTGCGCTATCTTCTTTCGGGGGTTCCATTGGTAAATGTTCCGCGAGTTTGTACTTCTGGCAGGTGTAGTCAATCAGAATCTATGATTGCGCTATCAGCTCTGACCAATTTTTGTCAATTTTCACCACTGAATTCGATTTTCTCTCGTAGTTGATCGGCAATCTTTGAAAATACTTTAGAAACTGGGTGCTGCGGCTTCTCTAGCACCACCGGCATGCCACGGTCGCCTGATTCGCGCGTCTCAATGTCCAAAGGAACCGCGCCTAGAAGCGGAACCTTCAGCCGCATAGCTTCCCTTTCACCACCCCCCGAACCGAATATGTCGTAACGTTTCCCATCACTTGGAGAGACAAAATAACTCATGTTTTCGACGATGCCTAAGACCGGGACATTCACTTTTGCGAACATCGAACTGGCTTTGCGTGCGTCGATCAGAGCGACCTCCTGCGGCGTTGTCACAATAACCGCCCCCGATAGGGCAACGGTTTGAACGACTGTCAACTGGATGTCACCGGTTCCCGGCGGAAGGTCAAGGAGCAGATATTCGAGTCCAGACCAGTCCACTTGGCGAAGAAACTGTTGCGTTGCCCTGGTGACCATCGGGCCGCGCAAAATCGCGGGTGAGTTGTCGTCCAGGAGGGATCCCATTGACATCAGCTTAATGCCGTATCGCTCCATCGGAATGATCGTGTTATCACTGGTGGCCATTGGCCGTTCCTGGGTCGCGCCGAACATCAGCGATATACTGGGACCGTAGATATCGCAGTCGCACAGACCAACCTGTACCCCAGTGCGATGCAGGGCAGCCGCAAGGTTCGCCGCGACGGTGGACTTGCCTACGCCACCCTTTCCGCTCGCGATGGCTATCACGTGATCCACCCCGGGGATTTTCGTCGTGCTGGTCTGCCCGGCCGAAGCGACATCGGGTGGATTAGTAATATCGACCACCACTTTCGTGGATGCGACCCCTGGGATTGCGCCCAGCACTCTTTCCGAGTCCCGTTTGAGCGCTTCAGGCACGGCTGGGTTATTGGTGGCTACACTCAGGCGAACCAGGAGGTCTGACCCCGCTATCTTGACCTCTTTTACAAGGCCGAAACTAACAATGTCCCGGCTGTAACCCGGAAATTTCACGGCCTTCAGGTGCTCGAGAACAAGCTCTTCAGAAAGATGCGACATAACTGATTTTCCCTTAACCTAATACGGTCCGTCCCGGTAAGCCAGTGGCCGTGGGCGCGGTAGGGCGAGGCTCCCCAAACTAATGCGCTTCCCGCGGCGGATATTTCGAATAGACTGAAACGCAAAATGAACAGAATGCGTTTACCGGAAAAGGCGTTGGTCGTTGCACTCGATCACGCGCGCACACTAGGCGTGGTGGAGGGGTTGGGGGACCCTGGCAAAGTTCTCGACCAGGTGATCGAAGCGGGTGCGGACGGAATCATGACCTCGTACGGCGTTGTCAAAAAATATGCCGACCGAGTTATTGGCCGCGTGCCGACGTTTTTGCGGCTGGATGGGGGACCATCAATTTATCGTGAGGATTGGCTGAAGTACACTGAGTGGTCGTTGTTGCACTCCGTTGAAGATGCGCGAGGCCTTGGCGTCGATGGTGTCTGCGTGATGTGTTTTCTAGGCGGGGAGGTCGAGTTGCGAACCTTTGAAATCGTCGCTCGGGTCGCCAGCGACTGCCACGAAGACAGGCTACCGGTCATGGTCGAGGCGCTTCCGTGTCAGGGCCTGTCGCGGATCCCCAATCCACTGGCGCCGGAGGCCATGGCTTCGGCCGCCCGAATTGCGTTCGAACATGGCGCGGACATTGTTAAAGCCTATTACACCGGGACAGCCGAAGGTTTTCGCAAAGTGACGCTCAATTGTCCGGTGCCAACACTCATAGCCGGCGGATCGAAGATGGACACAGAGAGAGCGGCCCTGGAGGTCGTGTATGGTGCAATGCAGGGCGGAGCGAAAGGGGTCGTGTTCGGGCGAAATATCTGGCAGAGCCGCAACGTTGCCGGCACGGTTGCGGCGCTGCGGGCTGTCATTCACAACGGTGCCTCTGTCGATCAAGCGGCGGAGATGTTGTAATCGAAAGCGCCCGGAACGGTTGCGCTTTACCGCGCGACCGGCGATTGCCACGCAACAAGCTGGACGGCAACACCGGTTGCGCTGAGCGCGACCCTACAGCTGCCAACCATGAAGAACCCTGCCTTAGTTGGTGTCGATGTCGGGACGACCCGAACCAAATGCCTGATTAT
This sequence comes from Verrucomicrobiota bacterium, assembly GCA_019236035.1. Taxonomy (GTDB): domain Bacteria; phylum Verrucomicrobiota; class Verrucomicrobiia; order Chthoniobacterales; family JAFAMB01; genus JAFAMB01. The sequence goes on from JAFAJU010000388.1 coordinate 3,814, forward strand.
TGATGCTGCTGGAAAAATCCTGGCCCTCGCCAGC
>JAFAJU010000599.1 GCA_019236035.1 Verrucomicrobiota bacterium
ACCGCGCCTGGATGAAAAACCAGGGCCTGCCAAATCATTTGCTGGACGGCCGTCCCGTGATCGGCATTTGCAACACCTGGTCCGAATTGACTCCCTGCAACGCCCATTTCCGCGAACTGGCCGAATACGTGAAGAAAGGTGTCTACGAGGCGGGCGGATTTCCCGTGGAGTTCCCGGTCATGTCGTTGGGCGAGTCGAATCTGCGTCCAACGGCGATGCTCTTTCGTAACCTGGCTTCTATGGACGTGGAGGAGTCAATTCGGGGCAACCCGATCGACGGAGTTGTGCTACTCTGCGGCTGCGACAAGACAACACCCTCGCTGATGATGGGTGCAGCCAGTTGCAATCTGCCGACGCTAGTCGTTTCAGGTGGCCCGATGCTGAATGGCTGTTTCAAAGGCCAAAGAATCGGATCGGGAACGGGTGTCTGGCAGATATCTGACTTTGTGCGCGCCGGCAAGATGGACATGAAGGATTTCCTCGAGGCGGAGTCTTGCATGAACCGGTCGCGCGGACATTGCATGACGATGGGGACGGCTTCCACGATGGCGTCGATGGTAGAAGCGCTTGGGATGGGGATGCCCCACAATGCAGCCATTCCCGCAGTCGATGCACGCCGGCAGGTGTTGGCCCATCTGGCCGGAAGTCGCGTTGTCGAGATGGTGAGGGAAGATCTGACCATGGACAAAATTCTGACTCGCGCTGCGTTCGAAAATGCGATTCGTACAAACGCTGCCATTGGCGGGTCAACCAACGCGGTTGTGCATCTGATTGCCTTGGCGGGCCGCATCGGAGTGGATCTGAAGTTGGCCGACATCGAACTCGGTTCGGACTTGCCCTGCCTGCTGAATCTGCAGCCATCCGGAGAATTCTTGATGGAAGACTTTTACTATGCCGGGGGTCTTCCGGCGGTGATGCGCGAACTGGGCGAGGCCGGCGCGTTGCACAAGGACGCGCTCACAGTGAACGGTAAAACAATCTGGGAAAACGTGAAGGATGCCGAATGCTACAATCGCCAGGTGATTTATCCATTCGCAAAACCGTTCAAGCCGTTGTCAGGAATTGTAGTCCTCCGCGGTAACCTGGCGCCGAACGGAGCCGTGATCAAACCTTCAGCGGCTACCCCTGAGTTGCTAACGCATCGTGGACGCGCGGTAGTGTTTGAAAACATCGAGCAACTTCATGAAACAATTGACGACGATAGTCTCGATATCGACGAGACCTGCGTGATGGTTCTTAAGGGAGCGGGACCGAAAGGATACCCTGGGTTCGCGGAAGTGGGCAATATGCCGTTGCCTCCAAAGCTGCTGCGCAAAGGCGTGACCGACATGGTGCGCATTTCCGATGGACGGATGAGCGGCACCGCGTTTGGGACGGTCGTACTCCACGTCTCGCCGGAAGCCGCGGCTGGCGGACCGCTGGCCTTGGTTAAGAGTGGAGACATCATTGAACTCGATGTGCCACAACGGAAGCTGCACTTAGAAGTGTCCAACGAAGAGCTTGCCCGGCGAAAGGCCGATTGGAAAGCACCGGAAGCGCCGCCACGCGGGTGGTATCGGCTGTTTTTCGATCACGTGCTGCAGGCAGACCAAGGGGTCGATTTCGATTTTCTGGTCGGCAAGAGCGGGGCAGCCATACCACGCCACTCCCATTGACCGTGCTTGCACGATAGGTATGTGCATCCGCGTATACAGCCGGTAGGGGCGCGCTCCCGCGCGATCGGCGTTGCACGTCTAAAAAAAGATGAACACGGACGCTCCGGTAATCTCCGAAGTCTGATTACAGAATCCGAAGAGGCGGTTTTGAGCCGGGCGCGCGGGAGCGCGCCCCTACCGGACCTCGGGCGGTTCAGATGTCTACGCCAAACGCTTCCGCGGCGATGAGTTCGTAAAAATCCTCGTAATCGGTCCCGGAAAGTTCGTATCCGAGGTCTTGGTCGGCGAACCAGACCTCGCGCGAACAGAGGCCGTTTTCGACGACAAACCCGTAATAGTTGCTTTTTCCGTCGTCGACCACCGGAACCCAAGTCACTTTTTCAAACGGTTCCTGACCCTTCCACAGTGAGAAATCGCTTTCCGGATCTGGAGAGAGCACGGTGATCGTACCGATATCGCCCGCCCCGAATCTTTTCAGGAAATTCCGATACTCCTCCGGCAAGGTAAATCCCGCCTTCTGCTCGAGCTTCGCCAGTTTATCTTCTCTTAACGCCTTATCCCGAACAAAAAACTCCGAATCCAGCTGCTCAGGATCTTCTTCACGAATCTCCTGAATCAAATCATCAAATTCGTCCTGAGTCATACAGAGTAGTTGCCTTTCGAATCGGACACTGCCCTGAGTTCAGAATCGCGCA
>JAFAJU010000610.1 GCA_019236035.1 Verrucomicrobiota bacterium
CTAGTGGGAAAGCCTATCGCCTGCTGGACAGGCTCCTAGATAATATTTTGCAACGGCTGCATACTTCTCGGCGAGATCTTCGATCCCCTGCTGTTCGCCCAGGGTCAACGGTCGCACAACCTTACCAGGCGAGCCCAGGACTAACGATCCGGGCGGGATCCGGGTTTCTTTGGTGATCAACGCGTTTGCTCCAATAATCGAGCCGTGGCCCACTTCGGCCCCGTCCATCACAATCGCGCTCATGCCGATCAGGACGCGATCTCCGATCATACAGGCGTGAAGAATTGCCCGGTGTCCGCAACAGACCTGGTCACCCACCGTCAGCCCGTATCGGTCTGCAACGTGCAGAATCGAGCCGTCCTGAATGTTCGTTTTTTCTCCAATCCGAATTTCATTGATGTCGGCGCGGATCACGCTCTGAAACCAGACGCTGGATCCCGTGCGGATTGAGACTTTGCCGAGAATGGTGGCATTCGGCGCGACATAAACGCCGTCGGAAATGCTCGGTTTTGCTGCGAGAAAGCGACCTAAGCGTTCGAGAACGGGATCAAATTCCATAAAATAAGATTAATGAATTGACAAAAGTAGCGAATGTTGTGAAAACGACAAAACTAGGAGCGTTCGTCCGCAGATCGGCTTGGATGCTACGTTCCCAAGCCTAACATCCCACGGCAAACGCATCGTTTATCATGAACAAAGTAGAGTTAGTCGAAGCAGTCCAAAAACAGCTCGGAAGCGAGACGAGTAAGGCGGAAGCGGAAAGGGCGGTCACGGCAGTGATTAATGCTGTCAAGGTCGGCGTCAAGAAGGATAAGATGGTACAACTAGTTGGGTTTGGTACTTTCAAAGTGGTCGAAAGAAAGGCCCGGAAAGGTGTTAATCCCAAGACGCTCCAACAAATCCGCATTCCGAAATCAAAGACCGTCAAGTTCGTCCCGGGCAAGGACTTCAAGAGCAAAGTCTAGGTTTTAGCAGGTACTGAGGGCAAGACGTTTCCCCCCCCGCGACCGAGAAAACCCGTTTGGCCTTGCCGCCGAACGGGTTTTCTCACTGTCGCTGCGAATACGCTTATCACCGTTGACTCAGCAATGCGATATTTTAACTTGGGGGCATCCTTATGAAGAAAGTAACCATCCTGGCACTATTGTCGGCTCTGCTCATTGCTCATTCGGCCTTCGCGGCTGATACCTACGTGTTCGATAAGCTTCATTCGACGGTTGGCTTTCAGATCCGTCACTTGTTTTCTAAGGTCCCCGGCAAATTCGGCGATTTCTCTGGTCAGATACAGCTGGACGAAGCCAACCCCGAACAGTCGTCCGTTGAGGTAACCATCAAGACCGCCAGCATCGACACGGGCGTGAAAATGCGCGACGACGATCTGAGATCTCCGAATTTTTTTGATGCGAAAAAGTTCCCGGAGATCACTTTCAAAAGCAGCGCAGTCAAGAAGACCGGGGATAATACCGCTGATGTAACCGGTAATCTGACCATGCACGGCGTCACTAAGGAAGTCGTTCTAAAGGTCGAGCTACTCGGTAAGGGTGCCGGTCCAAAAAACTCTACTGTCAGCGGCTGGGACGCTTCGACCGCTCTCAAGCGCAGTGATTTCGGCCTGAACTGGAACCAGGTCATTGAGGGGACGCAGATGGTCGGGGACGACGTGCAGATCGAATTGCACATTGAGGCAGACAAAAAGTAGGCGCCGCTGGACACTATGGCCGCCGTTATCCTCACTGCCAACGAGATGAGGCAAGTCGAGTTGGCAGCCTTTGATAAAGGGATCGATGCCGAAAAGTTGATGGATCAGGCGGGCGAGGGCATCGCCAACGCTATCCTCGAACGGGAGTCTAAACCCGGCTTCTGCGTCGCCTATCTTGGGAAGGGGAACAACGCCGGCGACGCCATCGTTGCCGGATCGCTCCTCGCGAAAGCTGGTTGGGAGATTTGGACCCGTCAATTAGTGCTCGCGAACGATCTTCAGCCGCTGCCTAAAAAGAAGCTGCAACTATTAGGTTCGCAACATGTCTCAGACCCGCTTTCCGGTCTGCCAAAAGGCAAACCCGTGGTCATCCTGGACGGTTTGCTGGGCATCGGTTCCCGGCCGGAACTCAATGCGGCTTTAAAAGCCTTGACGCGGGAAATCAATGCGCTGCGCCAATGTTCAAGTGCGACTGTTTACGCCATTGATCTTCCAACCGGTCTCGGCGAGGAGGGCATTGATCCGGATGCGGTCGTCGCGGACGTCACGCTTACCATTGGCTTTCCGAAAACAGCACTTTTTCGGGACGATGCTACAAATTGCGTCGGTCGCATTCTCGTAGTCGACCTCCCGGAACTGACAGTCCGCGGACCCACCGAACCAGGGCGCGCGATCCTCTCAGGACCGGACAACCTTCAGCAATTGGTGCCGCGCCGGTCATTTGACTCTCACAAGGGAGACTACGGCCGTGTGGGGTTGGTAGCGGGCTCGCGCGGTTTCATTGGCGCGTCCGTTCTCTGTTCTGAGGCTGCCGTCCGAGCCGGCGCCGGCCTCATCTCGTTGTACGTTCCAGAGGAGATTTACAGCCTGGTCGTGGCCACGGTAACCCCGGAAATCATGGTTAAACCGACTAGGGATTTCCGGACTGTGCTGGAGGATCGGCTGGATGCCCTCGGGATCGGCCCGGGTCTTGGTTCAGCCAGACGCCAGGAGATTCTCGATGCGGTCACTCAATTCACCGGACCGATGGTTGTGGATGCAGACGCCTTGAACGCTTTGTCGACCACTGTTGCGCAATTGAAGAACTGCGCGGGTCCTCGGCTTCTGACCCCGCATCCGGGCGAAATGTCGCGTTTGTGGTCTACGTCAGGTAAGACTCGGCTCGAGATCGTGACAGAATTCACTGCAGAGTATCCAGCTGCGCTTTTGCTGAAAGGGTCGCGGACCTTGGTTGGTCAGGCCGGGAAATCGGCTGCATACAACTCCACCGGATCACCCGGCTTGGCTACTGGCGGGTCAGGCGATGTGCTGACCGGGGTATGTACTGCTCTCTTAGCCAGAAGCATCTCTGCCTACGATGCAGGACGTCTGGGTGCATGGCTTTGCGGAAGAGCCGCAGAACTTGCCGCAAATCATTTTTCCGAAGAATCAATGTTACCTTCGGATCTCTTCGCGTATCTCGGATCGGCCTTCCGCGAGCTGCGCTCTTAGCCTGCATCGCTCACAAATCTTGAAAGATTTGTGAGCGATGCAGGCTACCCCAAATATTTCGCCAGACGCTGTCTTAACTCTGCTCTCGCTCTGAAAAGTATACTCTTGACGGCCGGGACCGTCGTCCCCATGACCTTCGCAATTTCTTCGTACGGCATTTCCTCATACCGTCGCAGAATGATGGCCATGCGCTGCGATTCCGGTAGCCGATTGATTGCGTCCTGAATTGCGACCTGCAGTTCTTCATCCAGCAGAACCTGATCAGGCTCCTTCTCCGCGCGTTCCTTGGGTTCAGGGACTTCTTCGGCCTGATCCACGAAATGACGCTTTCGTCTGAGCTCGTTAAAGACCAGATTTCGGGTGATTCGAAACAGCCAGGTAGTAAATTTTGCTGTTGGTTTGTAACGCGGAGCCGATTTCCAAATGCGGATAAAGACCTGCTGAGCCAAGTCCTCTGATTCCGCGTCCGAGCCCAGCATCTTGCTGATTGTTCCAATCACTCTAGCCTGATGCGTTTCGACGAGGAGCCGGAAGGCGTCCATGTCTCCTTCCCGGATGCGAGCCATCCACCCGATTTCAGGTTCAAAAGATTCCGTTGATGATATGGAAGGGTTAAGCACTCGCAGGGCCGGCCTCATCGTATCCTCAAGTAACACGTCGCAACTATAAAGGTTGCTCGGTAAATGAGGAAAGTTGCCCGAGCTTGATGCGAGAATCGTCCTGTGTCAGGTTTTATTTGTGAAAAATTTCACAAGCAGCCGCCTCGTTCCTCAAGGACTCCGCTCAATCTATGACAAGGTCGTCGCAGCAGAACGAATAAATGACAGCGAAGCGGTTTGCCTCTACCGGTCCACTGACATCAATGCACTGGGCTTAATCGCCAACGTAGTGCGCGAACGCAAAAATGGGAATCGCGCCACTTACATTCTTAATCGGTACATCAATTACTCGAACATCTGCATTCTTTCTTGCCAGTTTTGCGCCTTCGGCGCTCGGAAGCGTGATCCCCACGCATTCGAAATGGCCATCCCCGAAATCGTCGACGCAACCCGTCGTTCGCTCGAACTCGGAATCACCGAAGTTCATATGGTCGGCGGTCTTCACCCGACGCTGCCGGGTGAATGGTATCTGGAGCTCCTCAGAAATCTTCGGTCGCTTGATCCTGCTCTGCACATAAAGGCATTTACCGCCATCGAGATCCGCCACCTGGCTGAACGTATCTTCCGGATTCCCATCGTAGATACTCTGCAATTGTTGCGCGACGTCGGCTTAAACTCCCTCACTGGTGGCGGAGCGGAGATTTTCGACCCGATTGTGCGCGATAAAGTCTGCCGCGGAAAAGAGACTGCGGAAGAATGGAAGGATGTGCATCGAGTCTGGCATCGCATGGGAGGTCGCAGTACCTGCACGATGTTATTCGGGCATATCGAGACGATCGAACACCGGGTTGATCATTTGCGGCAACTTCGGGAGCTCCAGGATGAGACCGGCGGATTTACAGGGTTTGTGCCTTTTGCTTTCGTGCCGGAAACGACCGAATTGCGGCACATCAGACCCGCCTCAGGCCTGGATCAGCTCCGCAACCTAGCGGTCAGCCGGGTTTACCTCGACAACTTCGATCACATTACCGGCTACTGGATTGCGATGACTCTACCGCTGGCGCAGGTCTCACTGAATTACGGCGTTGATGACCTGCATGGGACGCTCATGGAGGAGAAAATCTTCCATATGGCCGGTTCCAAAACGCCCCAGGAGCAGACCAAGGCGACTCTGGAACGAACAATCCGGGAAGCCGGCCGCGAACCAATGCAAAGGGACAGTTATTACCGTCCAATCCATGCAAACGGGATTGTAGGGCGAGGCGCCGCCCCATTAGCGCTAGCCTAATCGCGGTTTTTCTTGTTTGTCCTGGAGGGACGGTTTGATGATGTATTCGCGCGGTGAAGAACATGCCGCTCGCCTGGGAACGCAGAATCTGCCGGCGTCCTATTCGACCCGGCAAAATTTGCCGTCTTACCCATCTGGGGCCCGCCAGCTCGGGTAAAAATGCCGGGAGAAACCCCGAGATTCTGATCGGTCAAAAAAAAGTTAAAATTATAAGCTCCTTATTACAAGCCAGTTACAAATATCAAAAATCTTTCTGGCCTTCTTGGTATCAGAGTTGCTTAGCGATGGGTCAAACCTGTGCGCAAGCAAATGACAGCAGCTCCTATCCTTAACGAAATATCCGACCTTCCGAACGCTCCCGTCCTGGATACCGATGCAAACAGCGAGGGCTTGTTTCAGCGTTTGATCGAGAATCACCTCCCACTTGTTCGCTCGATTGTCGAACGGATGCGGCGAAAACTGCCAAACAAGATCGAAACGGATGAACTCTATAGCATTGGAGTGACTGGTCTGGTCGCAGCCGCTCGCAATTATCGTCCCTCGCAGGAAAGTAGTTTTGCCAGCTATGCCACTACCCGGATCCGAGGAGCAATACTGGACGAACTTCGCCGGATGGATTGGATGAGCCGGGCCACGCGGTCAAAAGCCAAGCGCCTGGGATCTGCAATTTCCAAGTTGGAACAAGAACATGGCGGAAGTATCAGCCAGGATTCGCTCTGTGCCGAAATGCACATGACCGAAGGCGAGCTAGCCGACTTGATGGAAGAAGTCCGGCCAGTCAAATTCGTATCCCTTGACGGTGTCGACGAACAGTCAGAGACGGAAGACCAATCCCTGCATGAAATTATCCCCGACGATTCTTGTATCGCGCCTCTCGACGTATTAGAACGCAAAGAAGTGCTATCCTTGCTGGCGCAGCGTATGGAACAACTACCTGCAGTGCCCAAGAAGGTGTTAGCGATGTACTATTACGAAAACATGCGCCTCTCTGAAATTGCGGCTTGCTTCGGACTAACTGAGTCTCGCATTTGTCAGATTCATACGCAAACAGTCGGCTTACTCCGTAACTACCTGGTCAACCTCTTGGCTTGAACTTTAAAATCTAACAAATGATGGATACAAAAGTGGACTGGGATCAGTTGGTGGATGCTCTTAGAGATGAGTTACAAGAGAAGGGAGGGCTCATCCGGTTATTGAATCAGCAAACGGAAACTTTGTATCGCCGCGACTTCACGGAAAATGAGCGGTTGGAAGAGCAAATTAGAGTCCAGCTGCGTCTGATCTCGCGTTGCACTAAAGGTCGGGAGTTCGCATTGCGGCAAACTGCGTCTAAGTTTCAGCTGAACGACGATGTGCAATCACCTGAAGTTATCCGCAGCTTCCCCGAATACGTACACCCGCTGCTCGAAGCCCTTTTTTCGGAAGTCGATCGACTAAGTAACCGCATGGAGGAACGTCTCAGACAAAATCAGGGGCTCAAAGAAAGATTTCTCTTTGAGACTCCTTCCACAGTTTAATCACAGGTCGCTCGGTGAGTCCCTCCGATGTAGACTGTCTAGGTAATATCTAACCAGGTAACTCACAAGCGTACATTACAGAAGGTAGCGAAGGATGTTAATTCTATCGAGAAAGGTAAACGAGGGCATCATCATAGGAGATCTGATCCATATCAAAGTCACCAGGATCGACGGCGATGCAGTTAAGATCGGTATCGAGGCCCCCAAAGAAATTCCGATTTTTCGAACTGAAATTTATCAGGGCGGACATTCCGGTAGTTTGAAGTCAAGCGGGATAAAAGCCGACCGTACAGAGTCGGCGCTGAAACCGGCGGCAAAGCCCGTTGAGGAGAAGTTACCGGTCGTCTAGCTGATTTTCACTTTGCCAATTGAACGTGGCCATTTTGCGCTTGCAGAACGGTTGCGCGCGGCTTGATTCCTAGGCTGATAGCGCACGCCGATGTGGCGGAATGGCAGACGCAACGGACTTAAAATCCGTTGACCCGAAAGGGTCGTGCGGGTTCGAGTCCCGCCATCGGCACCAGAGATTTTGAGCGGGAAAGGCTTCTGGACTTGATCCAGAAGCCTTTTTCTCGTTTTGATCGAATTGCAGATGGTCGGCTGGTAGAGCAGGCTTATTTTCAGTCTGAGCTGGCCGCGAACTCACACGCTCACACGGAGAATATCC
>JAFAJU010000178.1 GCA_019236035.1 Verrucomicrobiota bacterium
CCTGTCGCCTCGCGTCGCCGGACCGCGCAAAAAATGGGTCCCATAGGTCCTATGGGTTACATAGATCTTATGGGGAGACGTCACGCGACACGGCTCGCCCTCCGGCACGGGAACCCAAGCTTCCGGTTGCAACGTGCAACGGAATAACGTAATGGATTGACCACTCTTCCCGGCGAACGAATTTGTCTACCGAATGAAATCACGCTTAAGGTCCGCGTTGTCAATCTTTGCGGCCAAAGTCACTCAGTTCTTAGCCCGCACGATTGCGCATCGAACAAAGACGTTGATTTTTGCAGCGTTTGCCACGGCCTGTCTGGCGGTTCTCATTGCCGTCAAGCGCGGGAATCTCGACTCGGAGGTGTTGGATCTGTTGCCATCGAAATTCGAGTCCGTGGTTGGGCTAAAAGAGTTTAACAGCCAGTTTGCGCAGGCTCGGCAACTAGTCTTCGGGTTTTTAGGAGAGAAGGGGCACGCGGACGATGTGGAATCGTTCAAGGCCCATTTCATGGAAGAACTCGGAAAACAGCCTTGGGTGCTGCGGACGTTCGACCGGAATCCGTTAGAGACTCAAGAGGGGCTCAATGAAATTCAGGGCCTTGTCCCGGTGCTTTTGCTGAACCTGCCGCCGGACGACTTCAAAGACGCGATGGCACAGCTGGAGCCGGGAACAGTGGACGAACGGCTGGCGCGCATCCGAGACACGATCTCGAGCGATTCAATTCGGACGCAAATGGAGGCGAGCCTTGATCCGCTTGGTCTGTTCGCGCGGGCGATGAAACCGTTCGGCTCCAGTTCCTCGATGGATCAGGGAAGCGCGTTATCATCCGAGGACAACCTTTTCCAAATTGCCCTAATTATCACAAGCCAAGCGGGACTAGATGCGCGCTCGTGTCAGGCCTTAATGGATCAGGTGAATCAATTCAGGGACAGAACATTGAGCGATTGGACCGGCTATAAACCCAAGGTGTTTGTTACTGGACGGACCGCCTTTGTCGCGCAGATCTCCCGAAGCATGGAACGAGATGTATCGCTCAGCGCGCTCCTGTCGATATTAATTGTCAGCGGATTGTTCTACCTCGCTTTTCGGCGGTTTCTGCCGTTGATCGGGATCGTTTTGGTCCTCTGCTTGTCGGCGATCGTTGCGTTGGCGCTAGGGATGGTGATCTTTCACGAGCTCAACGTGATTGCCATCGGGTTTTTCTCGATCCTGGCAGGTGTCGGAGTTGATTTCAGCCTGCTACTTTTTGGGCGGTACCAGCAAGCGCGTCGCGCGGGTGAGTCACACGATGCAGCGGTGTTCGAGGCAGTTCGCGATATTGGGGCGGCAATTTTTTATGTGGTTGTTACCACTGCTATCGGCTTCCTGGTTTTGAAGTTCAGCCAAAGCTCAGGCTTCGCCCAACTGGGTACGCTGGTTGCGCTGGGCGTGGGCTTTGCCGGTCTCTTTATGGTCCTCTTTCTGTTCATGTTCTTCAGGCGTACCAAACCGCCGGGAACAACAGATTTTTTCTTGGCCAGTACAACCAGGTTCGTGGATGCCATGTTCCACGAACCGCGTCCGATATTGGTTGTTTCGCTTGGCGTCCTCATCATTGGTGCGCTGGTGGCGGTGTCGCCCTTTGTTCCACTCAAATTTGACACCAATCCGGTGTCGCTCCAGCCCAAGAAGATCCCAGCGTCAGTCGCCCTGCAGGTGCTCGCTGAGAAAATGCGTCAGGAATCGGACCCAGTTACAATCCTGGTGAAGGCGCAAGACCAGCAGGAATTTCATGACCGGTGGGAGCGTCTGACGGAGCGCCTCGAACGAGCGCAGAAAGAAGGGGAGCTCAAATCCCTCAGTACACCGGTAGCCTTGGCGCTTTCTCCTGCGCGCATCGCCGCTAACCGCTCAGTGCTCAAGTCGATCGACATCGACAAGGTGGAGCAGCATGTCCGAGAGGCTCTCGAAAAAAATGGATTCGAAATTGACTCGTTCAAAAGCATCTTTGATCTACTCGACAGGCTGAAAGCTGAGCAGGCGGAGAATGGACTGCCTGATTGGTCAAAGCTCTTTCCGCCCAGATCCAGCTGGTGGTTTCTGATCGATCGTTATTTCGCGAATAAGCCCACGACTGCGGTCGGCTACGTGCAGCCGATCAGGCCGATCCAGTCTCAAGAGGAGCAGAGAAAGATCGGAGCCCTGATTCACGGTGCGGATCCGCAGGCCATTGTGACCGGTTGGTCCTACACTTTGTGGGATCTAATTCCTTGGGCCAAAGGGGAACTTGTTGAGTTCACATCGATTGTTAGCCTTCTGATCCTCGTTCTGCTCTGGGCTGTCTATCGAAGATTTTCGCTCTGGCTGGTGCACGCTTCTGCTTTGGGGCTCTCGATGCTGGCGCTGGTGGCATCGCTCAAACTGTTTCACCTGAAGATCAATTTGCTGAATACGTTGGCGTTCCCACTCGTATTAGCGATCGGGGTCGATTACGGCATTCAATTCTTGGTGGTCAGCCGGCGGCCAGGGGAACTCAAGGAAAACCTGGCAAACGTACTTAAGCCGCTTTCCATTTGTGGGCTGACGACCTTTGCAGGGTTTGCGGTACTGATTCCAACACAAAACCCGGCCTTGAGCGGCTTGGGAATTGTGTGCGCGATTGGAGTTTTCTGGTGTTTGTTAACAACGTTTTTTTACATGGTGCCGGCGTTTGCATTCCTGCAACGGCGAAGGACTGCGATCGGGACCGGACCACGGAATCAGGTGCCAAATGACCAGCCCGCAAAAATCACATGAT
>JAFAJU010000187.1 GCA_019236035.1 Verrucomicrobiota bacterium
ACGCCTGCTCCAGATGGGGCAAAACTTCACGAAGCTGAGAGACGGACGCGTAGCGGTTCTCGACGCGGCCGGCTTGGAAGAATTTCAAACCATTCTGAGAGATTGTGATCCGACCCAGTCGAGGCCGGGAACCTACCGAATCCAACGCAACCAGGCTGGATACCTGGACTCAGCCTTTGGGGAGTTAGCGGGAGCCTCAATCCAGCACACTGATGAATGGCGGAACTGGACTCAAGCGCAGAGACAACTCCGGCCGTTGGAGTCTGAGCCGTTAGGTCGATTAGAAGAAATACTCCGTCCATATCAAAAGGAGGGTGTTTACTGGTTGCGTTTCCTTAGCCGGAACGGCCTCGGTGGTGTTCTGGCAGACGAAATGGGCTTGGGTAAGACCCTGCAGGCGCTCGCGTTCCTGCGAATTCTGGATGGGCCGTCGTTAGTTATCTGCCCCACCTGTCTCCTCTTCAACTGGGCCCGCGAAGCGCAAAAATTTGTGCCCGAATTAAAAGTGTTGTGCATAGAAGGTCCGGATCGCAGCAAACTGTTTTCCAAAATTACCGGAACCGATCTTGTGCTGACCAGCTATCCGCTCTTGCGCCGGGACGTCCATGAGTATCGACGCTTCGAATTTTCAGCGATCATCCTGGACGAGGCCACTCACATCAAAAATCCGGATACCCAAAACGCGCAGGCCGCCATGGCGCTCCGCGGGCGACACCGTTTCGTCCTCACCGGAACACCGGTGGAGAACTCGGTGCGGGACCTGTGGTCGATCCTCCAGTTCGTGGTTCCGGGCTACCTAGGGCCCCGAGAAGACTTTCGGGAACGCTACGAATTACCGATCAGCCGTGGTTCCGAGGCTGAGCAAGCTCGCCTGGCAAAGCGGCTCAGGCCGGTCATGCTGCGTCGCCTGAAAAAACAGGTAGTAACAGAGTTGCCAGAAAAAATCGAACAGACAGCCTATTGCGACCTCACGCCGGAACAGGAAGAGCTTTATCAGAAGCTGCGCCAGGAGAGTCGCCGTAAGGTTGAGGAACTCTCCGCTGAGAAGAATCAGGGCCGGGCTCGAATCGCAATGCTGACGGCGCTGTTACGGTTGCGTCAGGTCTGCTGCGATTTGCGTCTCGTGGGTCAGGAGGCAGAACGGCCCTCTGGGAAAATCGAGTTGTTGGAAGAACTATTGGAAGAAGCGATCGATGGGGGACACCGCGTACTGGTTTTCTCCCAGTTTGTGGCAATGTTGCGGCTGATTCGCGCTCGACTCGACCAAGCTGGTATTCGGTATGGTTATCTCGACGGCGAGACAAAAGACCGAGCGGCTGCCGTCGACGGCTTCCAGCAGTCAGACGATTTACCCCTATTTTTGATCAGCCTCAAAGCAGGAGGCGCAGGACTGAACCTTTCTGCGGCGGACACGGTGATCCATTTTGATCCGTGGTGGAATCCCGCCGTCGAAGCGCAGGCCACGGACCGCGCTCACCGAATCGGACAGACTCGTGTGGTGACTTCCTACAAGCTGATCGCCCGCGCGACCGTGGAAGAAAAGATTGTGAATCTCCAGCAGAAGAAGCGAGAGCTGATTGAAGCGATGGTCGAGAGTGAAGAACCATTAATGACCGGATTGTCGATGTCCGAGATCAACGAGCTTCTACTCGGGTGAATTCCCGTTTTGATATCGCTTGCAGATGAAATTCGAGGTTTGTTACCAAATAGAAGCAACACGCTTATGAAATTCACCTTCTTCGGCCATGCGGCCGGGTATCTTGAGACTGGCTCGGATAAGTTCATATTCGATCCATTTCTAACGGGCAATCCGAAGGCTTCGGTTCCAGCCGCACAAGTGAGTCCGACCTATATTCTGTTGACCCATGGCCACGGTGATCATGTCGGGGATTCGGTCGCCATCTCGAAGAGAACTGGTGCACCGGTCATCACTACGTTTGAGCTGGCAAATTGGCTGGAGGCGCAGGGTGCTAAGACTGTGGCGATGAATCATGGAGGGTGGTGTAAATTTTCGTTCGGCCGGGTCCGGTTCACCATCGCTTTCCACAGTTCGTCTGCGTTGGAAGATGGCGGTCGACCGTTGTACCTGGGCGAAGCCGCGGGGGTCGTGCTCGAGACGGAAGGAAAGACCATATATCATGCGGGCGACACGGCCCTATTCTCGGATATGCGGTTGATTGGGGAAGAGGCCCCGATCGACCTGGCGCTGCTACCCATCGGCGAACACTTTACCATGGGGCCGAAAGACGCAGCCAGAGCTGTAGAGTTCTTGGGCGCCAAGCGGGTTGTTCCTATCCACTACGGCACCTTTCCACCGCTGGTTGGTGATCCTCAGGAATTCGCCAGACTGGCGAAGGGGAAAGGAGCTGAGGTTCACGTGTTGCAACCCGGTGAGTCGCTCGAGTTCTAGTCTAAATGCCGAAGCTGAGAAGTTGTGCTCCTGCTCGTCCTCGAGAATTCTGCACGTCTCGCGGTCAGAGTGATGGAACGAAATAATTGCCGGAGGATCGGTTCTCTTTTCGGCGCCGAAGTCCCACAGATCGAGCATGAGCACGACGACGAGCACGAGCACGATTCTCCGAACTTCGGAATCTGGCTTTAGTAGGAGAGCGCCTAGCCTGTATTCGTGACACGGACGTCCCGCCCGTGATCTTCGCCCATCCACGGGCGAGACGCCCGTGTCACAATAATCGCCCTATTTATTTGCGTTGGCGATGTGAGTGATCCCCGTTGCCTATGACGGCATTCAATAGCGGGATCAAAACGGCCATTGCGCATTCGATCAGGAGAAACGTTTTAAACCCGAGGCTGACGCTGTGAGTGAGTGTGCCTACGAGGACGGAAACTACGACTGGGAATACCACGAGTAGCCAGAAATAGTTGAGGATTCGGATTAACTTTTGGCGAGCCATGTTTTGCGGGAGCGTCTTTCCCTGGGTAGTTAGACCATATTTTCAACTCGACGTTTTAAAATCGGCTGTATTTGGGAAGTGCCAGTGTCAGTAATGGCGCGCATCTGGCGTGGTCGTACGCCGAAGCTGCTAGTGTCACGCTCCGCGTGACTGGCGCGGTTTGGTCTCATTATTTGGTTTAGCTGCTTGTGACGGTGTGTTTACTGGCACTTACGCTCCCTCTTTCTTTGGACGTTTGGCGCCGGTCACGCGGGAGCGTGACCGACTACCAGATGCGCTAAGCGCATACATCCAAGTTCGAAATTTCGTTCGAATATGGGACGAGATCGTCCCAAAGAAGGGAAACAAGAGGCGAGGTCGCCGGCTAAACGATCGAGCCTTAAAAACGTAATAGCCTTAGATAGAGCATCTTATGAGTTGTGTCGCAATCTTGGCGCAAGACTTGCTTTTATCTAGGTTCATGAGAGAACTTTTCACCGGCACCTTGATGTTGCTGGCTTGCGGCGCTGTTTACGTCCAAAACGATCCGACGGTCTGGAACAGTTTCTCTCTCATTTTGTCCCGATTTATCGGCTAGATCCACGACTCGAGAAGGAACAGGAAAGGAAATTTTGCAATGTTAGTTATGCCTACCGAAAAGAAGGCCAGGAAAGCGGTTGGTTCCACTGGCCGGAAACCCGCCAGACTCGTCCGAAAGAGACGAACTCAAAAACGGGATAATCGCCCGTTCAACATTATCGGATGCTTCGCGCTGCTCAATGCCGTTCGCTCGATTAATTCCGGCGGCCAATCCCGTACAGGTTCTGAGCGGCCAGCAGCGTCGTAAGCTGCGGTATAGCGTGGCTCCGTAGCCTGCATCGCTCACGAAGG
>JAFAJU010000211.1 GCA_019236035.1 Verrucomicrobiota bacterium
GCTGATGACCGTGCCGAGCAACGCCAAGAGAATGCCGCTGTATATGGGATGCCGCACGAACGCGTAGGGTCCAGTTTGAATCACGTGGTGGTCCACCTTGAGAGTGATGCGACCGCTCCAATACTTCCCCAGGTGGCGCCGCGCCCAGACTGCGATGCTCAGTCCGATGATGGTCAGAGCCAGGCCGATTGCCACGGTGATAGCCGATTGTGGCCACAGAAGGGGATTGGCCGGACCCAGGCGGTATCCGGGATAGGCTAGCAGAATGATTCCGAGGACCAGGAGGATCCTGTACGAAGCGCCAGTCAGCAACGATTCTGTGCGCTGGTTGGTCAAAGTATGGCGCGCCGCCACAAGCCAGTAGGCGACCCAGGCTACCCAAAGAATCCCGATGATGCCTCTTCCGAGAACAACCCAGCCGTGCATTACTGTTATCTGCTTGATTTGCAGAGAAGATCAACACGCGATTGTTTGATGCGGGTTTGCGCCGGTAGGGCGAGGACTTCGGCGAGCTCAGTCGAGCCGCTCCGTCCGAGCCGTGGGAGGAAGACACGGTCTTGCCCTTCGGGTCGTCACGCGCCACGGCTCGGACGGAGCCTCGCCCTACCGCGCTGCCTCGCCCTACCGGCCTCGAGCCTATGCTGCAATTCTGGGGAAAATCGGCGAGTGTTCGCCTAGTTGGTGTCCGGACGGCAGGCCGCCCCACTGCAGGATTCGGATCTGCTCGGCCGCCAACTGCTCCAGAATCTTCGCACTCGGTGCGGGGATTACCGGACTAACCAAAAGCGCCAACAACCTCACCGTTTCTGCAAGCGTGTACAACACAGCGTCTAGAAGTTCTGATTTCGCCGGATCCTTCGCCAGTTTCCAAGGCGCCTTTTGTTCGACCAAAGTGTTGGCCTTGGCTACAAGTTCCCACGCGGCTTCAATCGCGGCGTGCACTTCGAATCGCTCGAAGGCCTGACGATAGCGTTCGATGACAGCGTTGGCCAGACTGCGAATCGCGGTCAGGTCCGGATCGTTCCAAGGCGGCGACGCGATCACGCCATTGCGATAGCGCCTGCACATGTTGATTGTGCGGTTGACCAGATTGCCCAGGTCATTGGCCAGGTCACTGTTGTAGCGCATCACCAGGCGTTCTTCGCTGAAATCCGAATCCTGGCCGACCACATTGTCCCTCATAAGGTAGTAGCGGAGCGCGTCGGCACCGTACTTGTCCGCCAAGATGTCCGGGTCAATCACATTTCCCAGGCTCTTGCTCATTTTCGCACCCGCGACGTTCCACCATCCATGTACGAGCAAGCGCGGCATCTGCTCGTCCGGGAAACCCATGGCATGGAGCATGATTGGCCAATAGACTCCGTGAGCCGGTACGAGAATGTCCTTGCCGATGATATGAGCCCTGCAGGGCCAGAGCTCGTTAAAATTCGGCAAGCTCGGATCCTCGCCGGCGAGGTAGCCGGCAAAGGTGACATAGTTCAAAAGAGCGTCGAACCAAACATAGGTCACGTAATCAGGATCGAAGGGGAACTCGATGCCCCAAGACAATCGCTCCTTTGGCCGGGAAACGCAGAGATTACCCGAAAGCCGCTCGATTGCATTGATTAGTTCATTCCGGCGAAACTCCGGGATCACAAAATCCGGGTGCGTCTCAACGAAATTTTTGAGCCACTCCTTATGCTTCGCCAGCGGGAAATACCAATTCTCTTCCTCAAAAAACGTTACTTCGCCCCATTCCGGCCCGAATTCTCCCGCTTCGTTTCGTTCCTTATCCGTCAAAAATTGCTCCTGGCGAACGCTGTAAAATCCGGAGTATTTCGCTTTGACCAACTCACCCTTATCGTAAAGCGACTGCAGCACCTTCTGAACTGTCTGCTTGTGTCGCGGATCAGTGGTCGCAGCCCATCCGTCCTTTTGAATCCGCAGCTTATCCCACAACGCCAGAAATTTCGCCGTGACCCGCTGCGCAAATTCCAAAGGCTGGACACCGGTCTTCTGCGCGGCTTGTTGCACCTTTTGCCCATGCTGATCGACGCCGGTCAAAAAGAAGGTGGGCCCGTCAAATGAGCGATGATATCTGCCAATGACGTCGCCGAGAATTTTTTCGTACGCGTGACCGATGTGCGGGTCACCATTCGTGTAATCGATCGCTGTGGTCAGGAAGTATTTCACGCGTTCACTCCCGAACTATTTTGCCGCCCCAGGAAAGGATACGAGCTTTTGCTCCGGCCGCCTCGGCTTCTTTAATCTGGTTGTTGCGAACGTAGAAGAGCGAAAGACTCGACCAAGCAAGTTGATCATTCGGCCGAAGTTCGACGGATTTTTTGCCCGCCTCGATTGCTTCAGGATAATTGCCATTTTTCATGAGTGCCATCCCGAGTGCGTGCCAACCATCAAAAAAGTCCGGCACCTGTTCGACGCATCGACGATATTTCTCGATCGCGGCGGGCAATTCACCGATGGCCAGGTCGCCGTTGGCATCATCAAAAAGTTCCTCAATTTGCGGTGGGATTTCTTCCATACGCTTTTTCTGGACGTTACTCAATCGGTGAGCGCAGCCGTAACCGGCCTTTGGCGGCGTCACGCGCCACGGCTCGGGCGGAGCGACTCGACTGAGCTCGCCGAAGTCCTCGCCCTACCGGCGCAAAACGCACTTACCCGGTCGGTCCATGACCGAAGATCGGCGGGCGCCCAGCCCTTTGCTGCTCAGTTTTCAGCCATTCACGGAGCGCGACTGTCTCGTACCGGCTATTTTGCTGGGCATATTCTGCCTTTTTGTACTCTTCGTATTTCTGCTCATCGATCGGCTCTTTATTGAGCATGTGGATGATCAGCCCGCCATCCTGCTCCTCCAACAGTTTTGAAGTACCA
>JAFAJU010000355.1 GCA_019236035.1 Verrucomicrobiota bacterium
ATTCAGCTGGGTAAAGGTCGAAAATCGAGTGAACCGCAGGAGGCAAAGAAACATCCTGGGGTCTTCCAGAAGCTGGAAGGGCTTTTAGGTGTTCAGCGCACGGTTATTGCCCGTTGCTTCGAATGTACAGGAAAACGTGAAGTTCCCAGGAACGCGACATCGACCATCTGTCCACAGTGCGGAGCCTACATCGATCTCCAGGATTACCGGATAATCGGTAATTACAGCCGCTCAATTCGGACACGGGGTAGCCTGATCATTACCAACAAAGGCGACCTGAACAGCAACCGAGTGATCTGCGAGTCCGCTGAAATTCAGGGATTTATGCGTGGAAGCCTGATTTGCAGCGGCGACGTCCACATTAAGTTGAAGGGCAAGCTCAGCGGCAGCATCGAGGCGAAGACCGTCTATATCGATAAGAAATGTGAGGCGGAATTTGTCCGTCCGATCCGCGCAGAATTGGTGAACATCGAGGGAATTATTTCTGCCCGCATCATATCCACCGGGAAAGTGGTGATTCAGAAAACCGGCCGCCTGACTGGCGCCGTGTTCGGTCGCGGATTTGACGTGGAGAAAGGGGGCGAGTTTTTCGGCGAACTTTCTATCGGGAATGTAGAAATGACACAGGGCGAACTGCTTGAGGCTCCCAGTCGTCCACCAGAGTCGCGAGGAGAATCCGACTCGGGCGCGGATTTCAAGTTGGTTTCTGCATGACCCAAAAGATCTATCCGCGTAGCCCTTATCAGAGGCTTGGTGGATATGTGCACTTGCCGCGATTCATTGACAAGGCTCGGCTGCACCGGTGTGGATTGTTGCACGGCTACAACTATAAAACCTCTGGTTTCGATCAACATCTGCTGAGCTTCCTTGGCATCGATGGCGACGAATTCGAAAGGATGGCGAGCGAGCTCTCTTCTGATGAAGCCATGCTGGCATGGATCCGAACGAAAGCGAAAATCCACACTCCTGCCGAGATAGAGGCCTGGAATGCTGCCATGATCAATCGGGAACCGGAAACACCGGAAAGGATTTCGCTGTTTAAACGCTTGCTGGCGAAGGCGGGTGGCGCCGGCAGATCATTCCAGGTCCGAACCTACTTCGACCTGATCGAATTGGAGGAAGGCCGCTTCATGGTAGGGTCGCGCTCCCGCGCGACCGGGGTTGAAGCGATTAGAGAGCGTTAAGGCGGGCAAACCCGTCGCGCGGGAGCGCGACCCTACCTATGGCTCTGGCGACTTAGCTGGTGAAGGCGACGCCGCTTTTTTCGGTTCCGGCTTCAAGGTTTGCTGGGAAAGCTTGTCTGCTATTGTGCCGGCCTCGCGTCCCGCAGCACCTGCGGCCACGCTGTCCGGGTAGCGTTGCACGACACTTTCAAACAATTGTTGCGCTTCTTTAAGCTGACCTTTGGCCTCAGTAAGCCGCGCCTGATGGAATAGTGCCATCGGAGCCTGGTAGGAATTGCCAAATTGAGTTGTCACTTGCTTGTAAAACTCCAGCGCTTTGTCCGGATGTTTCTCCAGTTCGGCGTTAGCGGCCAGCCCCATGTAACCATCGACCAGTAAAGGATGTTTCGGAAATCGGCGAACAAATGAGTCGTAAGCGTTGTCGGATTCCTGATATTTGCCTTCCTCCCTCAGCTTAACCCCGATTCTCAGGTAAGAATTACCCGCCGCGATCGCGTTCGGGAACCGGCGAATCACAGCCTGCCATCGTTCGACCGAATCAGCCGCGGCGTAGGCTGCTTCGGCTTTCTGACTCTGGATTGCCTGGAAACCGAAATAGGCACCGCTCCCTAGCAAGGCTGCGGTCAATACGATCGCGCCGATGAGGATTTTCTGTTTATGAAGCGCCCAGAAAATTTCGGGATCGAAGGTGGAAATCGGGCGAGATGGCTGCGTGGCGGGCTGACTACTCATTAGGTTAAGTGAGTGGAGAAAAAATGTCTTGGTGGTAAATCCATCTCTCTGGGTCCTCCCTTTTAACCGCCGACCTCGGCCCTGGCTTCGTCAGCGAGCGCGGTGCTGAGGTAGCGTTCCCCGGTCGAGCACGCGACTGTCACGATGAGTTTCCCTTTGTTTTCCGGACGGTTCGCTACTTGGAGCGCCGCGTGAACGTTCGCTCCGGAACTGATTCCGGCCAGGATGCCTTCTTCTTTGGCCAAACGCCGAGCCATCTGCAACGCATCTTCGTTGGAAACCGTAATGACCTCGTCGACAATCTTCAGATGCAGATTGTTCGGAACAAAACCGGCCCCGGTTCCCTGAATCTTGTGCGGACCAGGCTTTAACGGTTCGCCTCTCAAGGTCTGTAAAATCACGGGGGAATCTTTCGGCTCAACTGCGATCGCTTTGAAGTTCGGTTTCCGCTCTTTGATGACTTCGGCTACGCCAGTGATGGTGCCGCCGGTCCCAACGGCTGAAACAAGGATGTCGACTTGCCCATCGGTATCAGCCCAAATCTCTTCGGCGGTCGTTTTTTGATGAATTGCAGGGTTTGCAGGATTGTTAAACTGCTGGGGCATCCAGGCGTTCGGAGTCGTTTTCAGCAGTTCCTCCGCTCGAGAAATAGCGCCCTTCATGCCTTCGGATCCCGGTGTGAGAATCAATTTGGCACCAAGCATGGCCAGCAGCGTACGCCGTTCGAGACTCATGGTTTCAGGCATCGTCAATATTAGGCTGTAGCCCTTCGCGGCGCAGACAAAAGCCAGGGCAATACCGGTGTTCCCGCTGGTGGGTTCGACGATCACGGTGTCGGAATTAATGATGCCCTCTTCTTCAGCGGCTTCGATCATGGACATGCCAATCCTGTCCTTCACACTGCCCAGAGGATTAAAGAACTCGCACTTGATCGCGATCGTGGCTTCGACGCCTCTGGTGATTCGATTCAACTTGACCAGAGGAGTTCGACCTACCGTCTCGACTATATTGTTAAATAGCTTACCGTTCGTTTGCATTACCTATTGGGTTATATTTAAGGGACTGGCGGGAACTGGTTACATACGCAAACCGGAGAACCATTCAAGTCGCGAACGATTCAAGACGAAGGGAAGGCGTTGCCACTCCAATCATGCCATGCTGTTACGAGGGTACCTCAGGAGGGAGCCTGAATCGAATGAAAACGAGAAAGGAAACCCAATGGCGGAGTTGTTAAAGCCAGAGACAGTTCAGGTGCTGTTGGATGAAGTCCCAAAATGGGAGCTGGGCGACAACAGTATTGGACGCACTTTCGAATTCGACGGGTTTCAACCCGCGATCGACTTCGTAAACAGACTGGCGAAAGAAGCCGAGGAAATGAACCATCATCCGGACATCGATATCCGATGGAATAAGGTGAGACTGGTGTTATCCACGCATGCCGCGGGCGGATTGACCGATCTGGATTTCATGCTGGCCACCAAGATTGATAAGCTAGCCTGAAGCGGTCGAGGCCCGTCTCGGGGAGTCCGGACGGGCCTCGCTTTTGTGGCATAAGCCGAATTCTGTTCCCGCTTTCGCGAGATGGCGATCATTTATCTCACTCGGTTTCCCAAGCGCCCAGCACCACCCAGCCCCACTTTCAGATTCGACAGAAACCTGCCCCCGGTCTCACTGCCCGACCTGAAACTGGCGCCGGGTGGCGCCGGATGCGACTAATACCCGAGGGTTTCTTCCGCTTTCGCGGGAGAACGGGCAGGCAACCCTTCCCTCTGCTTTGTCTTGCACCACATGGGGTTTTTCGTGCGGCTACGCTTACGCGAAAGCCCGGTGGGCTCTTACCCCGCCTTTTCAACCTTACCCAGCACCACCTTTGCGCCATTTTGACTCGAGCGCTTGCTCGGTACGTCAACGTCGTAAAGGTAGTGCTGGGCGGTATATTTTCTGTGACACTTTCCGTCGCCCGGGATTTACATCCCGAGCGCCCTCGATTTCACGAGGCATGCCGCCTTCCGGTGTTCGGACTTTCCTCTGGCCAAACGGGTGTCAAGCCAGCGATCGCCCGCCACAGCCGGCAAAATAGCATGGAGCGACATCGTTTGCCAGCCAGTGTAGCCGGCTGGTAGGGTGAGGACTTCGGCGAGCTCAGTCGGGAGCGGCTCGACTGAGCTCGCCGAAGTCCTCGCCCTACCGGATCGATTTATGGTGAAAGTCGCGAAATCTGTGCTAATCTTTTCGTCCATTTCCCAGGGGATTCACGCATTGGCTGTGAGGAAAAATCTCTTGCGTGGAATAGGAAAACTAATATAGTCCACGCTCCCCCGCGTCTGGCGGAA
>JAFAJU010000467.1 GCA_019236035.1 Verrucomicrobiota bacterium
GAAAATCAAGCGAAGAGTCCCGGATTTTCGAAACCCGGGATGCCACAACCTCAACCGAGCAATGTTTCGCGCCGGGCTCGTACCAGAGAGTCTGACCGCAAGCGCCCGAGCTGCACTTGCCGATCGCCATCGTGGAAAGCGAAACGAAGTCGCCGACCGCCACATCCGCCGCGCAGCCGGTTCGGTGATAGGTTATCGCCGCTTCAACCACGCACGTTGAAACAGGGATGGTGCCCTGGGAAGTTACCCAGGAAAGGAGCGCTTGCTTCCGCGCCGGCTCCAAACCCTTTGGAACAATAATCTCCGCCTTCTCACCGAGCGCCCCTTTCTCGGCGAGATTGACCGATCCAAGTTCCAAAAGGGCGACCTTCAAGTCTGCCAGATCTTGATTATCCCACGTCCCTTGGCGGATCGACCATACTCTAAATAGTTGGCGTCCCAGCAGCGTAGATTCAGAGGAAGCAGTACAACCTCCAGTATAAAGATCACAGGAGTGTAACTCGAGAAACTCGCCGGATGGTTCCGCTCCGAAGCAGGCTTGCATTGCCATTAAGAGAGAATAAAACAAAACACGCATCTTCACGGCATTGACTCCTCCTGGACAGTGATTCTCGATGCAAACTGACCTGCCGGCAACGAACAATTAAAAGCCTATGTGGCACGGGCGTCCCGCCCGTGATTTGATCGAGATGAGCGGGACGCCCAGCTCACACGGCAGAACAAACCCGACCCTGCACGAAAATTGTGATCAGCGTTGAAAGCAGGTCGTTTCGGTCTATCTATTTTTGGAAGCGGTAGATCGCGCTCCCACGCGACCGGCGTTGCCCGCGTAACATTCTCGGACCAACTGGACGCCGGTCGCGCGGAAGCGAGACCCTACCGGACCAACTCGATGAAGTACTTTATTCCAGGCCTGATCATCGGCATCGTGCTTCTACCGGCGGTTGCGTTTCTATACATTTGGCTCGGATACATGCCGGTTGGGACCGCGGCGCCGCCACTCCCCTTCGAACGAAAACTCGCCGCTATTGCGCTCCAGGCGCGGATCACGAAGGAAGCGCCGAAGGAGGCGCCGGTGCCGCCGACTGAGCCGAACCTGCTGGCCGGCGCGGAAGTCTATCGCGAAAACTGTGCCGTTTGCCACGGCACCGCCAGCGGGCCGAAAACGGCGGCCGCGAAAGGAATGTTCCCTCCGCCCCCGCAACTATTTCAAGGCGAGGACGTGACGGATGATCCAGTTGGCTACACGTTCTGGAAGGCTGCCAATGGAATCCGGCTGAGCGGTATGCCCGCCTATCGCGGCTCACTCACCGACGAGCAATTGTGGCAGGTGAGCCAACTCCTCGCGAACGAAGATAAGCTGCCCCAAAGCGTCAAGGATCTCATGGCGCGACCTGTGTCTTCGCCTTAGTCCGGTAGGGTCGCTCCCGCGCGACCGGCGTCCAGGCGATCCGAGCGTGTTACGGGGGCGACGCTTAACATCGAGATCGAGGACGAATCAGTTACGGCTACGCCGCGCCAGTATTTCTGCGGAAGCATGCCCAGAGCCACAATGGCTAACTGGCTCACGATGAAGATCAGCAACGCCGCAAAAGCCTGTTCCATGAATCCATAGGAATGCAAACCGACACCCAGCATGTTGACTCCAAACCATGAGAGGCTAGTGATGACGTTCCCAAATACTGTCATCGCGGCGAGACCCCGTTCGCGCGCGTAGCCACCCCAGCGTGCATGCAAGATAATCGCGTTCCAAATCACAATAAGTAACGCACCGTTTTCCTTTGGGTCCCATCCCCAGAAACGTCCCCAGGATTGGTCGGCCCAGATGCCGCCAAGGATAGTGCCAACAAAGCTGAACAAAGTGGCGAAGCAGACCACTCCATACATCATCCGGCCTAGCGATTTCGCGGTGATCTCATCAAACGATCTGGTGAACAAACCCCGCAGGATGTAAATGATACCTAGAAAGCCGGCTAAGAATGTCGCGGAGTACCCCAGAGTTACCATGACAACGTGAGTCGCCAGCCACACATTTGTGTCCAGCACGGCGCGAAGCATCTCAAGAGTATCGCCGTCCAGCTGCAAGTTCTGAGCGATCAGTAAGGTCACAAAACCGATTGCGGAAGCGCAAACGCTGCCAATGGCGTTCTGGTAAAAGCGTTCGAGAAAAAGGCAGAGAAGAACCGATCCCCAGCCGACAAATATAGCCGAGCTGTACAGGTTTGTGACGGGTGGCCGACCCTGTAAATACATTCTTGTGACAAGTCCGGCTGTGTGTATGAGAAATGCCAACAGCAGTAGAATCAAAGCAGTTTTCCCAAGTGTTTTTGGCCACTTGAGCCAGGAGACCAGAGCAAAGAGCAGAACGATGAGATACAATATCGCCGCCTGGAGAAATGGCTGAGCCTGGCTAAAAAGGAACTCCAGGCGGGTCCTGTGCACCTCCTGTGGGATTGCTCCTTCCAGGTACTGATTATATTCTCCAATAACCTTGTTGAATTCGTCAGCATTTCCCTCTCGGTAAGCCGAGATCAGGCGTCCGTAGACCGTGGCCGGATACGGTATTTCTCCGGCAGGAATGGCACTTAAGAGCGCCTGAGAGATATGTTCCCAGCGGTCAGCGTCAGTCGCTCCATTTCTATTCGGAATCGCATAGGCATACCTAATCTCACCAAGGTCCTGGTAGCGTCGCGTGAACAATAGAATCCGTTCGAGATCCTGTTTGTTGAACGACCTGTTTGCCTCCCTCTCCCGAATTGCCTGCATCCCGGGCCGGATAGCCAAATCAAACGTCTGAAGTTCCTTTCCAAAATCGGGCGAATCGTCTGCTTGGACCGTGTTCAAAAGCTGAACGTATAGGCCCAAAGCGTCGTGCAGTTTGATAACACCTCTCTGGAACGCGTTGCGGGTAGCGGATTCCGTTTGGGCGGCTAAACCCGCCTGCTTTTCGATCTCAGTAAAAAAGGGTTTGAAATCATTGAACGAATAGTTAGTCGCTTTGCCTGTAGTTTCCTGCCAGCCGAAGAGACCGAGAACTTCGGGATTTGTAACTTCAAACACCTTTGCGGCATCGGCGTGTTCCGGTATCATGAAAAGATCCAACAACCACCGGACTTGCGGCACATTCTTACCATCGAAAGTCGTACAGGTTCCATGATGATTCATTGCCAGCAGTGAGAGTCTGGCCAACGTATCCATCGGCATAACCCTGCCGTTGACCAATATGGGAAGCCGGCCAAACCCGCCGGTATCGAAACCGGGCGGCTCCTTAACAGGAATCATCTTCGCAATGATCCAAGCCACAATCAGAAAAGTGATGATCCAGGGCAGAAACTTTTTCATCCGATCAGAAGCCGGACTCTTCGCCTTTTGGTTTCAGGCTCATGAGGTAGGCCACCAGGTCGTCGACTTGGGCGTCCTTGATTATGCCTCCCCACGCCGGCATGTAGAGCGGGGGCTGCGGCCGGTTCGGGTCGAGCGGCGTGATTTCCCGTTGCCCTTTGAGGATGCGCTCCTTTAGTTCGTCATTGGTGTAACCGTCGGCCACGTGGATCAGGTCAGGTACCAATTGTGCGGTCTTTGCGTTTGGGTTCGGTACTCCGCCCTTACCCTCAGGGCCGTGACACCCGGCACAACCGTAATTGCGATAGACTTCGTGGCCGCGTTCGACGGGGTTCATCGCCGACGGAAGGCTGGATGCGACGTTTTGTTCGTGCAGATGCACGAGGAAATCTGTCAAAGCGCGGGCCTCCTCTTCCGTAAAACCAAACTTCGGCATGACTGTGCCCGAAGTCACAGCCTGCGGCTCGCGAAAGTGTTGCATCATCCATTCGGGCGAACGCCGCGAGCCAACGTCATCCAGCGCCGGGCCAATCGTTCCGCCTTTACCGGCGATGGAGTGGCAGCCAATGCAGCCCTTTTCCTGGAACAATCGTTGACCGGCAGCGACGCCAGGGATGACTTTCATTGATGCGTAGTACCCTGGCGTCGTTTCGCCGACCTGGCTTAGCATAAAGAGTGTGATTGCATCCAGATCCGGCTCCGAGAATTTTTGTGGCGGCATTCCGGATCCAGGTGTGACGGTGCCCGGCGAAAGGAAATGTTCCTTCAGCCATCCCGGCGAGCGGCGGGCGCCGACTTTGTCGAGTTCCGGACCAATTAAACCGCCAACGCCGGCAAGCTTGTGGCAGCCGCGGCATCCGCTTTCCTCGAACACCTGCTGACCGCGAGCCAATTCGGGTGCTCCGGGATTGTCGGCAGCCTGGTGGCATTTGCCACAGGAAGCCTGGATGTATTTCAGAGGCAGCATAGCGTCGTCCCAGTGAGGCACGTTGCCGTGAGCGTCCGCAGCGGTCGTCGCGCGGCCCTGACCTCGATGACAAACGGTGCAACCGAACTTCTCAACCGGGTGTTGTTCGTGCAACGGATGGTAGGCCAGGGGTTGCGGGTAGCCGCCGTAACTCGGGTCATCGACAGCCAGATGGCAGGTCGTGCATCGATCCACGCGGTTGAGGTCCGGGAGAAGGATTTGGCGGATTTGGATTGGTATTCTTTCGGCCAGCGCACGCTGCTGCGGGTTCGAGGCGCGACGGATTTCCTCTTGGGCGTATTTGCGTTGGTAATCTTTCCACTCGCGATCTTCGTCTCTATAGTATCCGAGCACGACCAGACCACCGACTAGTAGACCGAGTACGGTAAACCAAACGTAAAATTTGCGGAGCGAGTCCTTGGTCATGTCAGTGACTCTCCGTCACCGCGGGCGGTTTCTTCCACGGCTCTTGCCAGGACCAATTGGGGCCACGGAACAGGGTGCCGATGATTGTCAGGACAATAGCGATCACGAGGCAGACGGTGAAAATCGTGTTAGCGACGACGCGGTCGCGCGCAAACCAGCGACCCACGCCCTTACGGTTGTGGTCGAGGTAGGGCAGCAATACCAGAGCCAACACAAGCACCCCCGGCACCACCACGCCGCCCCAGAACGCCGAGTAGCTCACGAGTTCCTGCAGACCAAGGAAATACCACGGCGCTTTCGCGGGATTCGGCGGATGCACAGGGTTAGCTAGTTCCTCCAATGGCGCGTTCCAAAAAACCGCTAGAAACAATACCGCCGCCACGACTAACAGAAACAGCAGCAATTCGCGGAAAATCAGGTGCGGCCACGCGAACACCTCGTCCTCAGGGTTCCGGCCGACTTGGGGCGTCGTGCCGCGCGCCAGTTCCATCAAGCCATAGGTTTTGCTCGTCGGTAGCTGGCTGAGTTCGACCTGCTGGACGGTGTCTCCCGCCTCGTCGGGACGCGACAGTCCGCCATCCTTGCGGACGCGCCAAATATGAACGGCAATCAGGAAACCTGCTATCGCCGGCAGCACGATCACGTGTAACGCGTAAAATCGAATCAGCGCTTCCTGGCCAACAGCGTTCCCGCCGAGCATCACGTACTTCAATTCAGGGCCGATGTAGGGCGCGTAGGCGGCGATATTCGTGCCGACGGTGATCGCCCAATATGCGAGTTGATCCCACGGCAGCAGATAACCGGTGAAACTCAGCCCGAGCGTCAGCAGAAACAGGCCGACGCCAAGCACCCAGTTGAACTCGCGGGGCCGTTTGTAAGCCCCAGTGTAGAACACGCGACACATGTGCAGCAGCACAAAGATCACCATCAGATGTGCTGCCCATCGGTGCATATTGCGCATGATCAAGCCGGCTGAGACAACGAACTGCAGGTCCTTCATCACATTGTAGGCGTGGTCTGTGCTGGGCACGTAGTAGAACATCAGCAATACGCCCGTGAAGGTCAGGATCAGGAAAAGGTAGAGCGAAATCAGCCCGAGTCCGAACGAGTAGGAGGCGCGTAGCGAGTGGCGATTAACCTTCGCCGGCTGCATGTGAAGCAGGAAACTGGAAACCATCGCCTGCGCCCGCTCCAGGTTGCTCTGCGGCAGGCCAACACGAAAAATCGAGCGGCCGACGCGGGTGCGCTCGAACCATTGCCAGATCCGTTTGGGTAGAAACTCCTTCACAAGACGAGGTATTTGTCCGAGTTGACACGCTGGTTTTTGTCCACCAGCAACCGGCTGTCCTTGCTCAGCGTCACCAAAAACCACTCCAATGCGCGGGGCGCCGGGCCGCTTTTGACGCCGCCCTGGTCGTCAAAGACGCTGCCGTGGCACGGGCAATGGTAACCTTGGCCGGTGCGGTTGACCGTGCAACCAAGATGGGTGCAGATCGCCGACAGACAACGGAACGTGTTGCCTTGGCGGACTAGAAAGACCCGTTCCTCTTCCAGGAACGTCACCGAACCGTCCGGAAAATCCTCCGGCTTGCCAGCCTTGAAAACCAAACTGGGTTCGAACAGCACATTCGGTACGAGAAACCGCACAGCCCCCACAGCGGATGCACAGACGGCGAACATAGCAGCAATCCAGCCGAGAGTGAGTTCGAAAAAACCGCGTCGAGAAACGTGCTTGTCCGGAGCGATAGGATTCATGTCAAGCCTGCACTAATTCGACGCGCTCCATCGTGATCGCGCCCGTTGGGCAGCGAGCCGCGCACAGGCCGCAGCGGATGCAACGAGTCTCGTCCTTGATAATCGCGCCCTGTTCGCCGCGCTCGGGCACGCGGCCATAACGGGCGAGTAACGCGGCCTGCAACCTTTCGTCACCGCGCAAATCTACGACGTCCACCAGGCGCAGGCAGAATTCAGGACAGATATCGGCGCACCCACCGCAGAGGATGCATTCGTCGCCGTCAAACACGGGGCCGATGTGACACTTCAAGCAGCGATCCGCCTGCTGCCGCGCCTCGGATTCCGGGTAATCTTTTTCCACTTCGGCGATGCCGATGCGCCGATCCAGCGGCAGCGTCGGAGGGGCCCGGCGGACGAATTTTTCGTAATCGGGCTTCATCCGATACTGGAGTGTGTTGTAAATCGTCACGCGTGCCTGCCGCGGTTCGGCCGGCTCGCGGCTGGTGAGGAACTTCGCAATCGAATTAGCCGCCTTTTTGCCCTCGGCGACCGCAGTGATGATGATCCGCGGGCCAAAAGCCACATCGCCGCCGGCGAATACGTCGGGACGCGATGTTGCCATCGTCTGCGGATCGGTTTGCAGCGTGCCCCGCGGCGTCAGCTTCAGGTTGTCTTCGGGATGTATCCAGGAAAGGTCCGGGGACTGACCGATGGCGAGGACGACTGTATCGCAATCTACTGTCTCTTCACTGCCCTCAATGAACTGCGGATTGAACCGCCGGTTTTCATCGAAAACGCGGCTAGCCCTGATCAGTTCAATGCCGGTAACCTTGCCGTCGCTGCCTAGGATGCGTTTCGGGCCGAAGCGCGTGTGGAGCCGGATGCCTTCCTCTTCTGCCTCCTCGATCTCCTCGCGTGCGGCCGGGATCTCGTCGAGGTTTTCCAGACAATACATGTGGACCTCTGGCACTCCCTTGCGGATGGCTTCACGCGCCACGTCCAACGCGAGGCGCACCTCGTCGGGCGCTTCCGGCTCGCGCGCGGTCAACTCCTCCAGCACCGACGCAGCCCGGCGCAACGCCTCACGTAATTCCGCCTCGCTCATCCCCGCAAACTTTTCCGTCTGGCGGACGACCGAACGCGCCGCGTCGAAGGCAACATTGCCGCCGCCGATCACGACGACTTTGCGCCCTAGCGTCACGCGGTACCCAAGATTGACGTTCAGCAGGAAATCAATTGCCCGCAGCACGCCGTCGAGTTGCACGCCCTCGATAGCCAATTCGCGGCTTTTGTGCGCACCAATGCCGAGAAAAATGGCTTCGTAGCCTTGTTGTTTCAGGTCCGCGAGTGAAAATTCGCGACCGAGCCGGGTGTTCAAGCGAATCTCCACGCCGAGCGCCGCGATCGCCGCGATTTCCGCCTGGATGATCTCGCGCGGCAATCGGTACTCCGGCACCCCGAGCACCAACATCCCGCCCGGCACGTTATGCCCCTCGAATACCGTTGGACAAAACCCCATCAACGCCAGTTCGTGCGCGCACGACAAGCCTGCGGGCCCGGCGCCAACCACCGCCACTTTTCGCCCATCGCCGATGCGCTCGCGCCGTGGATCGCGCAGTTCGGGATAGACGCGGCCGAGATCGAAGTTGTTCGATTCAGCGCCGAACTTTTCACAGACGAACCGCTTCAAGGCGCGGATCGAGATTGATGCGTCGAGCGCTCCGCGCCGGCATTTTGCCTCGCACGGCGCGGCGCACACGCGGCCGCAGATGGAGGCAAAGGGGTTCGGCGCGCGGGCGATGATATAGGCGTCCTCGTAACGCCCCTCGGCAATGGCCTGCACATAGCCGCCGGAGTCCGTGTGAACCGGACATCCCTCTCGGCAGAGGACTTGCCGGTCGAAATAACTCACGTCCGGCAATTCGACCGGATAGGTTGTAGGCATTCCAGTAAATTTGTTCAGCCGAGCGGATTACTAGTGGCCGTACTTGTCGTGGACTTCCTTGATTTTGGCTTCCGCAGCTGCCTTTTCTGTGGGGGAGGCCTTCGCAAGTTTAGCGTCAAGCATCGCCTTCTTGCGGACGCTGGAGTCGTACACGAGGAAATCGTAAATCTTCACGCCTGAGCCGCCATCAATGCCCGAACCGGGCTTGCTCATCATGCGGTGGACGTAACGCGACCACTCGTCGGGCAGCGCAAAGTCAGAGTTAATCGGGCGGCTCAGCTTGTGGCACTGTGAGCATTTCTGGCT
>JAFAJU010000485.1 GCA_019236035.1 Verrucomicrobiota bacterium
ATAGTGCTCCGGCGGGAGCAAGTTCTCGCTGGAATCCGTCAGAGATGGCAGGCCACTGTAAGGCGGTCTGTAACCGCTGCCCTTTGGGCCAATAGCGCTGTGCTTCGTCCCGGAATTTCAGCGGCCAGGCCTCGAACAGCAAAGTCTCGTTATGGCCTTTCTCGGTCGCGCTAGCGAGCGCTGGATCGATGCCCGCGAGCAGCAGGTCGATCGCCTCGCGATAAAACTTCTCCCCGACGGTGTCGAACTTTATCGTCGCTGAGTACGATGTGCCAACCGCGGCAAAGTAGATCTTCAGCTGACCCAAAAGAAGAGCAGACGTCAGTTCAAGAAACAGAGTGTCGCTAAAGTTCGACTTTTCTGTGGTGCTGCCGCCATTTTCGGTCTCCGCAACCACGAGCCAGCCATTGCTCGTTACCGCAAGCAGCGTCGCTGGGGATTTTTCAGCCGCCGATGAAAATGCGGGAGCATGTACGAGCAGACGCATCGGTTCTTTTGGTGGAAGAATTTCTACCAAGGCGCTGCGAAGGGGTTCCGGCGCATCAGAGATCGCGCTGAGTTTGGTTGGGAAGCGCGGGTCGATTTCCATAAGCTTCTATTCAAGGCTCAAAAATCGGCTCGCACCGACGTCCTCTGGCGCAAGCTCGGCTAGATAGGCGAAAAGGGATACCCCTCGTTCATCAGCTTTCGCTGCCAGTTGTGGCAGAAGTGCCGCCTTTGCTTGCACCTTCTGCCGCGGCCGGAATTTTCGGATAGCTCGGTCATCCTGAATAGGAGGAACAAGGGTGCCGGGCAGCGTTGGAAACATTTCAGTCCACTCGATACTCGCCGCTTGGACGCAGCTGCGTTTGGTGGAAGTTTGTATCGAATCGAGCATATTAGCCGCTTTCACAATTCAAAATCCGTTGACTGGACAGGACCTCCTTTTCATCAAGAAGCCACCATCTGGCGACGGGGGTCGGTGCGCTACACTCAGGTTGTTCATTATCGCACACTTATTGTTCTGCGGTATCTAGCCTACTCGCGAAATAAGCGTCCTTGAATGCGACGCGGCCAAGTTTCGGCTAGCGAAATCGACGTTAGAGAAACGGCATGCCTCGAGCAATTCCCGATTAGAGTTAAGCAATATCCAGGTAGGCGCTTTCGTGTCGCCAGACTATTAGTTGTTTGTATGATCGCACCCTTCTTCGCCATTAATGCTCTCCTTGGCGCCGGCATTTGGATTGCCCTGATTTGTGCTCTAATTGGGCTAGCCACGGCTTTCTACTTAATCAGAATTGTCATAGAGTGCCCACCAGGGAACGATCAGATGCGCCGGATTTCGGGCGCGATCCAGGAAGGAGCAAAGGCATACTTGAATCGGCAGCTTGTAGCGGTGAGTGTTATCGCTGTAATTATCTTTTTTTTGCTCGGTTTTACGCGGGACTTTTTTACCGCGCTTGGTTTTCTCATCGGAGCGACCTGTTCGATGGCTGCGGGATACATCGGGATGCGCGTAGCGGTAATCTCAAATTCTCGTGTTGCACAGGTGGCGACTAGCTCAAAGGAAAGCGCCGTGCGGATAGCTTTCAATGGCGGTTCTGTGACCGGCCTTCTCGTTGTCGGACTCGGTCTTCTTTCAGTCGGTGTCTTCTTTTTGATTGGCGAGCAGCTTTTTGGACGTGATAGAGCAATCAGTAGTTTGGTAGGCTTAGGGCTAGGTGCCAGTCTCATCAGCGTGTTTGCCCGTCTGGGAGGCGGGATCTATACCAAGGCCGCCGATGTTGGTGCGGATCTGGTAGGTAAGCTAGAGGCGCACTGGGACGAGGATGATCCAAGGAATCCCGCCGCCATCGCTGACAATGTGGGTGATAATGTTGGTGACTGTGCCGGTATGGCTGCAGACGTATTTGAAACCTACGCGATTAGTATCATTGGCACGGTCCTGGTCGGCTTCCTAACCATGGCGGAAACGCCGCAAGCGGTGATTTACCCGTTCTTGTTGGCAGGTATATCGGTTCTCGCCGCAATTGCCGGTATTTACTACGTAAATAAGACAAAAAGAGATCCTTCGCGCGTCTTGGGTGAAGGAGTCATTGTGAGCAGCCTCGTTTCTGCGATCTTTTACTGGCCGGCCACTACGATCTTATTTCCAGCGAGCTTCAAGGTCGGAGACGAGACGCACACTCCTTTCCAAGTCTATTTTGCGACGTTGATCGGGTTAGCGATGACGGGAGTAATTGTCGCGATTACGCACTATTATACATCCAAGAGTTTTGTGCCAGTCAGAAAGATCGCTCGAGCCTCGGAGACGGGACATGCTACTAACATCATCGCGGGTTTAGCGGTCGGTCAACAGGCGACAGCGCTACCTGTGGTTTTCATCGCGTTGGCTATCTTACTGAGTTATTCTGCTTCCGGCCTATACGGCGTGGCAGTTGCGGTGACAAGTATGCTTTCCTCGGCGGGGATTATTATCTCCTTGGATTCGTTCGGACCAATTTCTGATAACGCCGGTGGAGTTGCGGTCATGAGCGGTATGGGTAAGGAGACCCGGCTGGTTACGGACAGTCTCGATGCAATCGGTAATACCATGAAAGCTGTTACTAAAGGCTACGCGATTGCTTCTGCAGGTCTAGCCGCTTTGGTTCTCTTCGGTTCCTATGTGGCCGAGCTCAGAGCCCATTTCGATCCAGCCGGGAGCCACGGAGTTAACTCAGCGGATTTTTCGCTTGAGCAGCCTAAAGTTATCATCGGGCTCTTTGTTGGAGGACTGCTGCCGTTTCTCTTTTGTGCTTTCAGTATGGAAGCGGTGGGTAAAACAGCGGGTGCCGTCGTCAAAGAGGTGAGACGTCAATTGCAGGAGAAACCGGGAATTCTGAGCGGGACGGATCGGCCTGAGTACGGAGCGTGCGTGGATATTGTAACCAAGGCTGCTCTCCGCGAGATGATTGTACCGGCGTTGTTGCCGGTCATTTTTGTCGTTGGGGCGGCGTATCTCGGGCCTCTTGTTTTGGGAGGTCTGCTGATTGGCACGATCGTGACCGGCTTATTCCTGGCGATCTCAATGACTTCCGGGGGCGCCGCTTGGGACAATGCGAAGAAGTTTATCGAGGAAGGCAACCTTGGTGGAAAGGGTTCTAGTGCCCATCAGGCGTCGGTAACTGGCGACACGGTGGGTGATCCGTACAAAGACACGGCAGGGCCAGCGATTAATCCGGTGATTAAGGTTGCGAACATTCTCGCGATTTTGATCATTCCGATCGTTTTTCACTAGAATCTGATTTTCCTGGTTCCAAGATCGAAAGCGAGACAGCGAGCCGTCGCTCCAGGCTGGCTTTAGCCACGCCCATGTGAGTGGGGACCACGCGGAGTAGCGTGGTGGCGGCAAAGCCTGTTTATGCAAATCTTTTAGTTCCACTGGCTTCTGCCCTGACGGCAGTTTTCCTGGGCGATACATGGAAAGGATTGGAGACTCAGAAGGGTGGATGCCAGCCGGCATCTGCCCAAAGGTGTCCGCTGACCTCCGAGTTGCTGATCAGGAAGCAGATTGCCTCGGCGATTTCGGACGGCTCGATTAGGCGACCTAGCCACGTGCAAGGCAGGATGTTCTTCTTGATGTACTCTTCGCCGAGCACCCTAACCATCGGCGTGTCGGTGAATCCCGGGTGTACGATAGCGGCATGCACCCCATGGAAGATCGCCTCTTTGGTCAGCGTCGCCTCGGCGCCTTCGAGTCCCGCTTTGGTGGTGGCATAAGCGATCTGGCCGGGTATGCCTTGCGAGGAGATTGAGCCGATAAAGACGACCGACCCCTGGATCCCTTCCTCGGGTTTCCAGCGTCCAAGGCCGCTGGCATGACGCACCTCCGCGATCCGCCCGACCATCTCCAGCGCCCAATAAATCGGCGCGATCATGTTTACCTCGACCACGAGTCGGAACGTGTCTCGTGGGTAGAGGAGAGCCCGCCCGGTGGTCTTGTCGATCTTGGTAGCAATTTGGTCTCGCGTAATCCCGGCGGCGGGTACGCAGATGGTGGGAGTCCCGTACTCGGCGACTATCCGATCGAAGGTCTGGGTCTGGAATTTTTCGTCGGTGGTGTCCCCGACGAAAGCCTCAGAGATCTTATTCCCATCACCGTTCTCTTCATTAATGAGCTCGGCTACCGTCCGGACGGACTCGCTGCGGTCCACGAGCCCGAGCGCCTTGGCGCCGCGCTTCGCGAGACTGACAGCAACGGCCTGGCCGATACCACTACCGGCGCCGGTGACCACGGCAACTTGGCCTTTTATATTCATAGAGGACTCGCTTCTCTCTGTGTGTTGGCCATCTCGTCGTCGGCGCTGTTCATCACCGAGCAGCATTGGTTGACCAACCCCTGTTGACCTCCGCTTCCCAAAGATTCCCGTGGAAAAGCTAAATAAATTCGCGAAGCCTATCGGTGATCACTGGAAGAGAAAATAAGATGCCAATCGATCCTCGAACGTCGATCACCACGCCGGTCACACAGTTGCTCGGAATCGATTATCCAATTCTGCTCGCCCCGATGGATCTCGTAGCCGATGGGCGTCTCGTTGTTGCAGTGGACGCTGCTGGGGGATTTGGCATTCTGGGCGGTGGCTACGGCGAAGAGAACTGGCTTGTGCGGGAACTCGATGTGCTCGACCGATCGAAAGCGCGCTTTGGCGTCGGATTTATCACCTGGAGCCTGGCGAAGCAGCCGAGGCTCCTCGATCTTGCTTTGGAGCGCAGACCCGTGGCGGTCATGCTTTCCTTCGGGTCCCCCGTACCGTTCATCGACCGGATTAAGCGCACCGCTGCGATCGTCATCTGCCAAGTGCAATCAGCCGCGCTCGCAAAGGAGGCTGCCGCCGCGGGAGCGGATATCCTTGTCGCGCAAGGCACTGAAGCAGGTGGCCATGGAGCAGCGCGTGGACTTGTTACGCTCGTTCCGGAGATTGTGGATGCGCTTGGAGGGCGCAAACCGGTCGTGGCCGCAGGGGGAATTGCCGATGGCCGCGGGCTGGCAGCGGCACTCATGCTTGGCGCTGCGGGTGTGCTGATGGGCACACGCTTCTACGCCTCGCAAGAGGCGGCTGGACCGCAAGGCGCCAAGGAACGCATTTGCGAAGCAACTGGCGACGACACGCTGCGCAGTATCGTTTTCGATATCTTTCGCCGCAACGTGTGGCCGGCTCCGTTTACTGGACGGTGCCTGCGTAATGCGCATGCGGATCGCTGGTTCGGGCTTGAAATCGAACTCATGCGTCACTTGGACGAAGAGTCGGCGAAGTATGCCGCGGCACGCCACGCAGGTGACTTTGACATTGCTGCTGTGATTGCCGGGGAGGCTGTTGGGCTAATTCACGACATTCCCTCGGCCCACGACGTGATCGAGCGAGTGGTGCGCGAAGCTTCGGCACTACTTACCCGGTGGTCATCATAGGATATCGGCTTGACCGAACTTTGTGCTGGTAGACCATCAAAACACCAAAACACCGGAGGGTGACGACGCT
>JAFAJU010000584.1 GCA_019236035.1 Verrucomicrobiota bacterium
ACAAAATTGGGCGGCGGCGCGTCGGTCCGATGCCCAATGACTCCGTTCAAGGTCGGTTGCATTGACCCTGTCGGGATCTTAAAAGGCCGCAAATAAAAGGCGCGGATGCCCAGGGCCAGGACGATCGCAACGACAAAAAACTCCACATTCTCCCTGATCCCTTGGAGCTCCCGAGGCGGCTGCACTTTACCGACCACCGCAAGTAGCTCGTTCTCGGCTGAGCGGACCTCTTGGCTTGAACGATTCTTCAGGGCTTTCTTCAATGCGTCGAGCTTTTCCTCGAGCCGATCAAGATCTCCGGGACGGGCGATATCTCTTCGATAGTTAATGACTCTACGCGCGGCCTTCGCGATTGCGCGGCCCTCTTCAATGTACTTGGGAGTAAACATCAATTAGTCTTAAGAACTTCAATAAAAGCTTCCTGAGGGATGTTTACCCGGCCAATGGCTTTCATCCGCTTCTTACCTTCTTTCTGCTTTTCGAGCAGCTTTCTTTTCCGCGTTATATCGCCGCCGTAGCATTTGGCGGTCACGTTCTTCCGGAGGGCCGAAACATTTTCGCGAGCGATGATCTTGCCACCGATGGCAGCCTGGATCGAAACCTGAAATAGTTGTTGAGGGATGACATCTTTCAACTTCGCGGCGAGGAGCCGGCCACGCGCTTCCGCCTTGTCCCTGTGCACGATGCTCGAGAAGGCATCTACTGGTTCGCTATTGACCAGCATATCCAGCTTTACCAGATCCGCTGCGCGATAGCCGAAATGTTCGTAATCCATCGAACCGTACCCATGCGTCACCGATTTGATCTTGTCGTTAAAATCCACCAGGATCTCATTGAGCGGCATCACGGCGGTCAACATCACCCGGCGCGTATCCAGCGACTCCGTATGCTCGACTTCTCCGCGTTTTTCCATGATCAACTGCATCATGTCCCCGATGTTTTCGTTCGGGCACATGACGAAACATTTTACGACCGGCTCTCGGATCTCGTTGATTACACTGGGATCAGGTAGAAAAGAAGGATTGTCGACTTCGACCAGCTCGCCGTTCGTCTTCAGCACGTGGTAAACTACGCTTGGGTAGGTCGCGATGATGTCCATGTCGAACTCGCGCCGGAGCCTTTCCTGCACTATTTCCATATGGAGCAACCCAAGGAAACCGCACCTGAAACCATACCCAAGGGCGACGGAGCTTTCGGCTTGATAAACAAAGGCCGAATCGTTGATCTGCAGTTTGCCCATCGCGGTCTTCAAATGCTCGAAATCAGCGGTGTTGATCGGATATATCCCGCTGAAAACCATCGGATGAATTTCTTGAAATCCCGGCAACGGTTCGACGGCGGCATTTCGACTGCCGGTCAGCGTGTCTCCAATCTTGATCTCCGCGGTCGACTTAATGTTCGCGATAAAGTAGCCGACATGACCGGATTCCAGACTCGGTTGAGCCAGCGGTTTGGGCGTGAATATGCCGACCTCTTTGATTTCGTAACTGTTTGAGGTGCTCATCAGCCTGACCGCCTGACCCGCCGCAATACTTCCCGAGAAAACTCGCGCGTAGGCCACCACCCCTCGATAGATATCAAACACCGAGTCGAAGACCAGGGCTCTCAGCTTGCTGTCCGGCGAGGATTTAGGCGCCGGAATCCGATGAACGACGGCTTCCAGAATCTCGTCCACGCCAACGCCGGTCTTTGCGCTAGCCAGGATCGCCTCGTCCGCCGGAATTGCCAGGATGTCTTCGAGCTGCTTTTTAACGGTCGGAATATCGGCGTTCGGGAGATCGATCTTGTTGATCACAGGCACGATCGCCAGATTCTGTTTCATGGCGAGATGGACATTCGCCACGGTCTGAGCCTCCACCCCCTGGGCCGCGTCAACGACGAGCACCGCACCCTCACAAGCCGCAAGGCTCCGAGAGACCTCATACGAGAAATCTACGTGCCCCGGAGTGTCGAGCAGATTCAACCGGTAGGTATGCCCATCCTTTGCCACATATTGCATGGTCACCGGATGCGCCTTGATTGTGATACCCCTCTCCCGCTCCAGATCCATTGAGTCGAGCAACTGATCCTGCTTTTCCCGCTCTTCAATAGTGCCGGTCGTCTCGAGCAACCGATCCGACAACGTTGTCTTCCCATGATCGATGTGCGCGATGATGCAAAAATTGCGGGTATACCGGCATCCCATGTGGAAGCGCATTATTGTCTAGTCGAGGGGTCGCGTCAAACACGAGGAGGACTCCCTGCCTTGGCATTAGGGCCCGCGAAACACGCCAAAGACACGAAAATATATCTTATTTACCTTTCGCGTGTTTGGCGGGCCCTTCTTCACCAAGCCGCCTCAAGATTTCACTTGCCCCCGAATTGCCGGACCTTAAGCTGTTCTTATGGCACAAACTGCCCCTGTTGCGTACGATTCCAAGGTCGAAGGAAACATAATCTTTTCCCGGCTCGACGCTTGTATCAATTGGATGCGGAAAAACTCTCTATGGCCCATGCCGATGGGCCTGGCCTGTTGCGCCATCGAAATGATGGCCACGGCATGTGCCCGCTTCGACATCGCGCGATTCGGCGCCGAAGTGATGCGATTCTCGCCGCGACAATCGGACGTTATGATTGTGGCCGGGACCGTCACCTACAAGATGGCTCTTGCCGTGAAGCGAATCTACGATCAAATGCCGGAGCCGAAATGGGTTATCGCCATGGGTGCGTGCGCCTCCTCCGGTGGGATGTACCGTAGCTACGCTGTCCTGCAAGGAGTTGATCACCTGATCCCGGTCGACGTCTACATCAGCGGTTGTCCGCCTCGCCCGGAGGCTCTGCTTGAAGGCCTCATGAAGCTGCAGCACAAGATCGAACATGAAAGAGCATTCACGGACCAGAAGAAAGAGCTGCTGGAGGTCTTTTCATGACCCTCGAGGAAGCCGCCGTCAAACTCCAGGAGCGATTTCAGATTGTGCAGCGAACCGATTTTCGCGGTGAAATCACTCTTGAACTGCCGCTTGCGCAGATCGAACCGGCCTGCAAGTTCGCTAAAGAACAGCTCGATTTTAACTTTCTGGCCGACCTTTCCAGCGTCGATAACTTCGGCGACGAACCTCGTTTTGAGGTCGTATACGAGCTTTATTCGTTGAATTCTAATGTCCATCTCCGGCTGAAAACCCGAGTTTCGGAGGATCATCTCGAGGTCCCGTCTGTGGTTCACCTCTGGGCGACCGCTAACTGGCACGAACGCGAAGTCTACGACATGATGGGCATCCGCTTCGCCAATCATCCGGATCTCCGTCGAATCCTGATGTGGGAAGGATACCCGTACCATCCTCTGCGGAAAGATTTTCCGCTGGCGGGAAAACCGAGTGATATGCCGGACGTCGCTTTTAGTCACCCGGCACCCTTGGCTGGTGGTCCGTTTGTCACTCTACCCAGCTCAGGACACATCGAAGACCGCGAGCCTCGCGCCCGGCAGGTCGAAGAAGAGTAATAGATGGCCGGGGCCTTTCGCTTTGCCAGGGAAAAAAATCTCTGTGTTCTGCGCCCCTTTGTGTTTACATTCCAGAATGGACCTCGAAGTAGAGTCACAAATTGTGTGTCCATACTGTGGAGCGGTTTTCATGACGGTCGTCGACACTTCATCCGGCACATTTTCAACGATTGAGGATTGTGAAGTCTGCTGTCGTCCGATCGCCGTAAACGTGCATTGTCACTACGGCGAGATTGAGGCGGTCGATATTGATCGCGCGTGAAAATTTGCTCGCGCAGGGATCCACCTGAAGGGGCGTTGCTTCCGCCGTCGCCAAGCCTATGGCGGACACGTGCAACGCCTTCGGCCGACAGGCGTTCCGCACTAGCAAACTGGATTGCGAGTTCGAACTCGTTCTCGCACAAGCTCTTTCATTGTGACATGCGCGTTCCACCCGTGATCTTGTAACATGCGCGTTCCACCCGTGATCTTGTAACATGCGCGTCCCGCCCGTGATCTCTGCCGATGCACGGGGGGACGCCCGTGTCACGCCGCATTCGGTAACCGGGCGATCAGATGACTCGTCTCTGAGTTTAGAGAATATTATGAGACGATTTTTTCTGATCCTTGCACTTGCTTTTACCGTAACGATGCTGCTCCAGCCTCGGTCTCAAGCTGGCATTTTCATCGGCTTCCCGATTCCTCTGCCGGTGCCGGTGTTTTACGGCCCCGCCTACTATCCTCCCGGTTACTATTACGGACCCTACGGATACGCCTATTACGCTCGGCCGTACTGGAGGCACCGGTACTGGGCGCGGCGCCATTGGTGGTATTATTGACCTAGGGCTGCGCGACGGCCCGAAACCGGCCCGTCGCTTACCCTAGGCTATCTTGATGTCGCGCCTTCGGCGCTGAATCCGGCCGATAGGGCGAGGCTCGATTCCGCCCCGTTCCCCCTTGCTATGTCGGGCCAGCACGGGCGCCATAGTTCCGCGTCCGCAGAACGACGGCGACCGCCCGAGTCGGGGAGCCTGAGCAGGCAACGCATCCCTACCGCCGAACGATCACGTATTTATGGCCTTTGGCGTCACGGATTTCATCGACAGCCATGGCTGTAATCTGGCAAAACCTTTGCGATAACTGCGCCACGCCGGCGGTCCCCCCCACCATCCAGCCGCTTCCATTGTGCCGTATTCAGAAGGAGAAACTCTATGCCTAAAGTCAAGGCAAACAACATAACCATCAACTATGACCAGCAAGGAACTGGAGAACCTCTGATCCTGATCCCCTATTTAGCCGCAGATTACGCTTGCTACGCTTTTCAGGTGGCCGAGTACGCCAAGCATTTCACCTGTATCTCGATTGACCTACGCGGAACCGGAGAAAGCGACAAACCCGAAGGCGTCTATTCCACCGAACTTTTCGCTGACGATGTTGCTGCGTTCATGCAAGCTGTGGGGATCCCGAGTGCGCACATCTACGGCTTGTCGCTCGGGGCGGCCAGTGGCATGTGGCTGGCAGCCAAGTATCCTAACAAGGTTAAGTCGTTGTCCCTACACAGCGGTTGGACGAAGTCAGACCCGTTCGTCAAAACCGTGGTCGAAGGGTGGCAAGTGACGGCCAAAGCACTGGGCAGCGTGCCCGAGATGATTATTCTGAGCATTTTCCCGTGGTGTTTTACACCCGAGCTGTATGCCGCTAAGCCAGAGTACATCCAGTCTTTGGCTGACTTCGTGCGGAGCCGACCGGCGCAACCCGTGACAAGCTTCCTGCAAGAGTCGAATGCCGTGATCGCGCATGATTGTGCGGCTCATTTGGGCCAGATCACGATGCCAACGCAGATCACCTTTGGGCGGCGAGACATGGTGACGTCGACTCGTTTTGCGGCTGAGATGACAAGTGCTATTCGCGGTTCGGAACTCATCATATTCGAAGAGTGCGCGCACACTGCGATGTATGAGCAGGTCGCTGAGTTCAACCAGAAGACCTTGGCATTCCTGCAGCGCCAGGTGGGTTAAAGGCCAAGGTGAACGGCTCGACTGAGCTCGCCGAAGTCCTTGGCCCTACCAGATCGTTTGGCAGGGACGCGCTTCGTCGCGGTAGGGCGAGGCTCCGCCCGAGCCGCGGGACGTGCACGCCGCCCTGCCTTTGATGAAGTCACGCGCCGCGGCTCGGGCGGAGCCTCGCCCTACCGCCGCCGTTTAATTAACAGATCCGCGGGAGTTGTTCTCCTGAAAGCATATCTACGACGCGGGTTCACACAACGCGCGTTTTCATAGTCACAAATCCGGGATGATCGTCGGTCACCTCAC
>JAFAJU010000026.1 GCA_019236035.1 Verrucomicrobiota bacterium
GGCTGCAGATCGATGCAATCTCCGAGCGCAAACAATCGCTGGTGACCGATATGGTCGCCAAACAGGAGAAGGTGACCGAGTTGCAGCAGGGCAAAGTCATCCCGCTCAACTGTCTCTTTGTAGTCAGGCTCTGGCATAGAAATGCAGGCCAGCTGGCCGCCAGATGCGCCTCGCTTAAAAACGCCTTTATCTCGATGGGGGGCGCAGTGGTTCATCATGCAACTATTCCGGAAAATGCGCGCCAACTTTTCTTTCAGACCTGGCCCGGTTGGACATACGGCACCTATCGTGCGTTCGATCTGCCCGCCGAAGACTCCTACCTTGCCGACATGATTCCCTGGTCCGCGACCTTCACCGGGCATCTGGAAGGCGCGGAAGCGATCTATAACGGAGCGAGGGGC
Source organism: Verrucomicrobiota bacterium (assembly GCA_019236035.1). Classification (GTDB taxonomy): domain Bacteria; phylum Verrucomicrobiota; class Verrucomicrobiia; order Chthoniobacterales; family JAFAMB01; genus JAFAMB01. The sequence goes on from JAFAJU010000026.1 coordinate 402, forward strand.
AATCTCGTTGGAATCAGAACAAGGCTCGGAAACACTCCTCAACACGGCGTACTGTTCGGTATGACCGGTGCCGGTAAGTCGGTGATTGTCGCGGACCTATTAGCACAGATCGGACATCGGTTCGGATTCAGGTTGATCGTCGAAGAAGGTTTGTCGCACGCGGTGCTGACCCAAACTCAAGGCTGCGAACCGATCATCGTGAATCCAAACGGAAACCTGACAATTAACTATCTAGACACCTGCGGGGCGCCGTTGTCGGCGATGCATCTCGCGTTCAGTGTCGGGCTCTGCATGCTTTTCTGTGGGATTGACGGGGTTGACGGGGAGCGAAAAGCGATTCGGCACGCGATGATACTGGAGAACCTGCAACAGCTGTACACCGATGTCTTTAATGATTGGATCATTACAAACGAACAGGCAGCCGAGGAACTGCGCTGGCGGGCGGCTGCTATCGATCGATACCTGAAACTGCGGTTACACGGGTCCCAATTTAACTTCATCGACGCGTTCGCCGCGTTCCGGGACTGGGAGGTTGGGAATCCGGACGAGGCGTCCGAGTTTATCCAAGGTCTCCAAGAGGATGAGGTCACCGAATTTGCCAAAAATCCCGCTACCGCAAACATTGTCCGCGATCTGGCTTTCGCCTACTTTCAACCGGCACAATTCCCGTCGCACGGTGCATTGGTAGAACAGTTGCTGTACAACCCTTGCGGTGGATTGAGGGAACGAGAAGAGTGCGATCGCATCGGCAAACTGCTGCGTGCTTGGAGTCGAGACGGCGAAAAGGGAAAGCTCTTTGATGGAGTGAGCAACATTCGCATCGACGGCAGGGTTGCGCACTTCGAGCTGGGCCAAGTTCCGGAGCATGCGATTGAGATGCGGGCGGCAACTAACTTTCTAGTGGCGAATTACGGTAGACAAAAGATCATCGCGATGCCGCGCGCCGTGCCAAAGATAGCCATTTTTGAAGAAGCCGCGCGAACTCTTGAAATCCCGGGCGGCGTACGGATGATCCAGGAGTATTACCGGCAGATGCGCAAATTCGGCTGCAACATCCTAGCGGTCGTTCAACAGTACGATGTTATCAAGGACTCCCCGGTACGCGGAGCTATGATCGGGAATTCCAAAATGTTTCTGATTACTTCCCAACAGAGCCAGGAAGATGCCAGGGAAATCGGTTCGGCCCTGGGTCTTTCTGAGAAAACCGTCGAAACCATCAGTTCCTATCCGCTGCCGGAGTTGATGGACCCGAAGGAGCGCTTTAGCGCCTTTACTTATGTGGCAAACGACAAAGTCAGGCGATTAGTCGGAACCGTTAAGAATGTGGCATCTCGCGAGCTGCTTTATGCCGCAGCGAGCGATAGCGAGACTTTCGACCGGCGCACCGCGTCGCTAGGACGTTATAAGAATGTCGTTACTGGTATCATCCAGGAATCAGGAGAATTATTGTGCGCCCGTGAAGAATCAGCGACAGAGGCGATACTATGAAGTGGTCAGGTATTACAGCATGCATGTTGTTAGCAAGTTGTACGGTGGGACCGAGCGTTCCCAAAGGGCAGTTGACTCTTCAGGGCAGAGGCTCGGAAGCACTAACGAATGATGGTGACCCATTGGTGAATACTGGGATAGACGTTCGCAAAGTGCCGATTGAGTTCGCCAAGGGTTACACCAAGGGCGTCTCCGACGAGGTCAAACGTACTTATTGGGCGCGTCAGGAAGCACAGAGGACAACAGACGAAAATCTTGAGGGACACGTTCACTACTACAATGCGACAATTCCGGAGCGGCAAGACTCAAACGGGGTCATCAGGGTTCAACGAGAAGTCATTATCCCGATTGTGGAGTAGCCATGAAGATAGGAAGCGTAATATCCGCGACGTTTTTATTGTGCTTTTCCAACGCGACAGGGCGCGCCGCCACTGTAGTTCATGATCCGATTCACACGGTTTTGAACGTTGCCCAACAGGTGTATGGCCAAGTCAGACAGGAGGCACAGCATGCCGAGGACGTCACGAAATACACGACGATGATTCAAAAGCAACTGCAGCAGATTAATCAATTGACGAGCATCATCAACCAGAACGTCGAACAACTCCGCAGGTTCGGTAGCCCTGATACTTACATAAATATGCTGGGTTTGGATGACCTGTTCGCGGAGGTCAACAAAGCCAGAGCCGGAGTGGGCAAGACCGTGGCAGATTTTACCGAAGCAGCGAACGGAATGGCAGCCCTCAAGTACACCGGAGGCGGTCTCTACCAGGATCTCAGCGAACTTCCGGACAAGTTTGGTCGGAACGTTCGGTACCAGACCGAGAGCTTTAAGAAATTTGGTGTGATCCAGGATATGTATGAGGAGTATAACAACCAGTTGTCCGCCGTGAATCAATCCTTTGCCCGGCTTGAAGACCAGGTCCACAACACGGCGCACCAGGTTGACACTGCCGCATCCCTGGTTGAGACGGAAAAATTGAACGCGAAGCTACAGGCTGTGCAGGGCGCGCTCGACACGAACGTGCAGCGCGCGACCCTAGCTGCACTCAAAGTTCTGGTGCAAGCAGAAGCTAACCGCAATGATCAAGCCCGCGCTCAGGAGGTGTTGCGCCAGCGACGAGTCCAGGAAATGACCATGGAGAATCAGGAACTTCGTGAATTGGGTGGGAAGTTGTTGGGACCGCCTGGTGGTAGCTAGGGCGTGGTCCTGCCTATGACGATGTCATGGCGCGCCAAATGGGAGACAATCGGCTATGAGCGTTCAGCTAAATGATTCCGATACATATACGCACCTGATAGGGGCATTGGACAGATTTCTTAATTTTGAGCCACTGGTAAACTCTATTCAGGGCGTTCTGCATGACTATCAGCCGGCTGCTTACGTAATAGCCTTTATCGTACTGGTGGTTGGTACGATGCGGGAATTTCTCTATGGAGAGACCCGTCGTTTCTGCCAAGCTGTTTTGCGTGCGCTCCTTTTAGTCGCGACTATTGGCTTTGCGTCTAATTTTATCGAATGGTGTAATCAAGCGGCACAGGCGCTTGCTCGTTTGCCGGCCACTCAGGAGGTGAACTTCGGCGATTGGTCATACTTAATGAACCCGGGGGAGGCACCCACGATAACTCAACTGGAACAGGTTTTACAGGCCAAGGTTGCAGGAAGTGCCTCCCACAAAGGCAACCTGGGGAATGACCTCGGGAAAACTCAGAATAGTCCCCAATTATCTGCCAACCCACTTGACTTCGGTAGGAACCTTGGAATTGCCTGGAGTTACCTTGCAGGGTTCGCACAGAATTTAGCGTGGGAAATTTTGTTCGCGGTCTACCTTTTATGCCTGTTGCTATGCAAAGTGATCATCCTTTTGATGCAGTTCGTGCAGAAGGTAGTTGTGATCGGGTTTAAAGTGTACACTCCCATAGCGGTCGCGGAGTATGCGCATCGCTCCCTGCAGGGCAAGGCGATCAGCTTTTTTCTGACGTTCATTGGGCTGCTTGCTTGGCCGGTTGGCTGGAGTCTGGTGAACACTGTTACCCTTGGCGTCTTTAGAAGTCTGCCGGCGCCGGAGAACCAGAATTTTGCGACACTCATGATCGGCATTGTTCTGGCAGTACCGGTTCTACTCTGGGTCTTGATGGGTCACGTGCTGGCACCGATCTTCGTTCAGAAGGCAATCATTCGTGGCGGAGCGGCGATTCAAGGCTTCGCCGGAACCATTGTTTCCGCTGTGGGAGCCGGTTCAACAGCGATCTATGGTGGCGGACTGGCTGGATCAGCGAACTGGTTGCGAAATGGCAAGCAAAACGAAAGCCAGGGTTTGGCTGACTCGCGATCAGGAGGCTACTTGACGAACAACGGTCCGGAAAGGTTCGTGCTGGAGCCCTTTGATGGGCACAGCACGCCCCAAAGGGGAAGTAATCGACAGAGCGGGACCCCATTTGCTAGCGATCACAAAAAACAGGATCGAGCAAGCCGAGAGCAATCGACCTTCGGTGCAGGTATTGTGGATTCAGGTGCGGCGTTGATGAATCGGTTCGGTAGTGTCGCCCGATTTATCGGGCACGCGGTCATAGAAGGCAGCGGCGAAGGGAGTGGGCTTGAATACCGGGCGCTCGCGGCTTTCGCACCGATTGGAGCAAGCGCTCGATCATCAACGAATCAGACGAATCGCTCTTCACTCCAAGCCAGGAAATATGTCGACGAATGGTAACCCATGCGAGCCGAAGAGGAAGAGTTAATGACCTGCGGGGAGGCAACGGGCCAGTCGATCGGATTCACGACCGCAGCCGCGACCTGGGACGAAAATTCCGTAGCCGATGCGTGGGTAGCAGATCGGCAACTGATCGATACCGTCGCAGTTCGAAACCTGCTTCCAGACACGGTCAACCAGAAGAACTTGGCGGCGAACGCACTTGCGTCGGGCCGTCGAACGATTCGTCTTTTGTGGATCGCACTCATCGTATCTCTCATTGCGCATCTGCTGATCCCGAT
>JAFAJU010000118.1 GCA_019236035.1 Verrucomicrobiota bacterium
GCGGTCATCCATTCGCAGTCGTCGAAGGCCAGTAGCGAGATTGCTGCCGGTAAAGTGCAGCCGGTCTCCCAGATGGCGCGGAGTGCACCAAGTGCCATCACATGGGTGGCGGCAAAAATCGCCGAAGGCCTATCGGCTTGCCGGAACGCTCGACGCAGGCTGGTGTGGGCCTGGTCCGAAGTCATACCTCCGGCAACAATACTGATCGATCTGGAAAGGCCTGCTTCGATCATGCCCTCGCGGTATCCCTGAATTCGTTCGGTGATATTTCGAAGCTTCGGATCGCTCACCAAAAAAGTTATTTTGCGATGTCCCAAGGAAATCAGGTGTCTGCAGCCTTCTCGAGCCGCCGCGATGTTATCTGCCGAAACGATGTCGAGTTCACTATCCCTGACCGTTCGGTCCACTAGAACCGTGGGTATCTTGCTCTTACGGATATCTTCAAGCGTGCGCGCGGAGTCGCGGCAGGGGATCAGAATCAATCCATCGGCCTGGCGCTGAACCAGAGCCCGCACGCGCTCCAGTTCCCGCTCGCCATTCTCCTGGGTATCGGCCAGGAGGATTTGATAGTTACTTCCAGATGCGAGTTCTTCGATCCGGCGGACGACCGATCCGAAGAAGCTGGTGGTGATGTCGGGCACAACAATTCCGACCATGCGAGAGCGTCGCGCTCGCAGACCTGCCGCCATCAGGTTAGGGCTGTACCCCAGAGATTCAATCGCATCCAAAACCTTCTTTTGCCGTTCTGCGCGAACAAAACAAGTACCGCGCACGACGTTTGAAACCGTCGCGGTCGATACACCGGCTGCCTCGGCAACGTCTCGAATTGTCGGACGGGAGTTGCGCCATTGTGCCGTCAAATTGTTCCGCGTCATTTCGTCTTTGCGGGCCAGAGCTGCGTGATCCATCGATCTCGAACCACCGCGATGACAATGGCTAGAATCATGGTCACGCCCCAGATCGCCGCCGTAAGATAAGGGCTGAACCCGAGCAGATTAAATCCGGTTGAGATCACCTGAAGAAGGACCAACGAGAGGCTAAGGCCAAGAACTCGGCCAAAGCCGCCGAATGGATCAACACCGCCCAGGACCGCCGCGAGGATGGTAATCAGAAGATAGGATTCGGCGTAGCCGGCGCTCGCCGAATTGAACCGAGCCATCATCAGCAGCGCGGCCACCCAGCAGAGCAGACTTGAGACGACGTATACACCCACAAGCACCCACTCAGTGGGGACACCCGAGTAACGAGTGGCCCTTTCATTTGAGCCAAGAAGCCGGACTGAAACCCCAAACGGAGCATGGGTCAGGATCACGCCAACGATGCCTGCACAAACTACGAAAACGATCACTGACACCGGGACTCCAAACAGCATCCCATTCCCCAGGAACAGAATGGCCGGCGGGAATCCGCCGATCACCGTGCCGCTCGTCGTCAGGACCGAAATACCTTTGACCAGGGTCATCGTGCCGAGCGTAACCAGAATCGGGTGAACGCCAAAGAAAGCGACGATTATACCGGTCAAAAATCCGATGACCAGCGATGCTCCCATACCCGCGAGGAGAGCAATCAGGATCGCTTCGGTCACGGCCAGGGGCGAGCTCGATGGCTGGATCAGATGGGTCAAAATACCCGCCATTACCAGTGCAGAGAGATTGGCGGTGGAGATAATTGCAAGATTAAGGCCTCCGCTCATCAGCGGTACCATCATCGCCAGCGATAAGATCCCGAGCTCAGGCATCTGGAAAGCCATCGCGCGGACGGTATCGCCCGAAAGAAAGCGACTTGGCGTGAGAAGGCTGAAAATGATTACGGCCACTACGATTAGAACGCCAAGCAGCGTGATGGTTGGGTCCCGCGGCAAAAAAGCGACCCGCTGCGGTTTGGAAACGGTCGTGGACCCGGCGGCGGTTTCAGATGGCATGACGAACGCTCCTCTTTCGCTGGCGTTTGGCAGCGTAGGCCGTAGCGCTTACGCTAATGAGGATCACTAAGCCGGTGACGAGTCCAAACGAATACGACGATACACCGATCAGGGTGAGCCCATTTTGGAGCATCGCCAGCAAAACGATGCCGAGGATGGTACCACTCACCGTTCCAACACCCCCAGAAAGGCTCGCTCCACCCAGTACGACAGCGGCTAGTACATCCAACTCTCGCCCCATCAGCGCATTGGGCACGACCTCTTCCACCCGATGCGCTTGGACGATGCCGGCCACTGCTCCCATCAAACCCGAATATCCGTAAACAAAGCACTGCAATGCCGCCACATTGCAGCCCATGCGCTTGGCCGCTTCAGGATTTCCTCCCAGGCCGTAAATGAGGCGGCCGATTGTCAACCGACTCAAAAGCAAGAGAGTCGCGAGCAGAACGATCCCCGCGACCATCACCGGGAAAGGAATCGAGAGAAATGAAATGTTGGCTGTGAACCAGTCTGGCAAGTTGTAGATTGACCGCCCCTGCGTTACGAACATCAGTATGGAAAAATAAAAGGTCATCGTCGAGATTGTGACGATTACCGAAATCGCGCGGAGGTAGTGAATCAGCAGCGCGTTGACGACACCGAG
>JAFAJU010000136.1 GCA_019236035.1 Verrucomicrobiota bacterium
TTGCGTCCCGATCACCGCGTCCGTGGCGAGTAGTAGCATAGGCATTGCCGGTAGGCGTTGCTAGGCAAGTGGAGCTAGCCTGCATCGCTCACAAATCTTCAGAGATTTGTGAGCGATGCAGGCTTCGGCAGCAGAATCCTCCGGCTACGCCGGACCATTCTGCTGCTCTTTGAAGAGAAGAGTTTAAAAACAGGTCGTTTCGGATCCTTAATTCTAAAGCAGGCTCTTGAACAGATGCGCAGCGTCTGTTTAAGAGCTTTCTAGCCCGCAATGAGCTCGTCGATTCTCCCAGCGCGTGATTTTTGCGGGCTAGGCCGCTTCTGGTTGCTCCTGCTTCTCGAAACGAATCCGGCCAAGAGCTCCTATGTGTGGATGGAACTCCCCCTCAATCTTCTTTTGTGCGTCGAGCGCAAAGCGAGCCCACGGAATCGCCTCCAGCCGTGCCGCGGGGATGGGTCGACCCGTTAACTCACAGATGCCGTAGCTCCCATCTTCGATTCGTCTCAAAGCCGCATCGATCTCGTACAACATTTCCTGCTCGAATGATACCAGACCGAGGAAAACATCGCGGTCGATTGTGTCTGTGGCCGCATCTGCCATGTGAAGGCTATATGACGGATTCTCCTCCCGGGCTTCGGCAGCCAGTTCGTGAATCCGTTTCAAGACGGCCTCACGCAACCCTAGCAGAGCGCGGTGTTGACTCAACCAGCGGCGTCGCGTCATTCTTTCACCGGCCAACTTCCCCGCCTGTTCGGCCTTTCCGTTTCCCGCCAGACCGTAAGCTAACAATTTCATCGCAAAATCCCGTTCTGTTTTAGTCAAACTTATAATTCTCGATTGCTTACCGCCGCAGTCGTAGTCACGAAGTCGTGTTCGTGTTTACGGACCACCATGATTGGACAAGGAGCGTGCCGCAAAACTTGTTCAGCATCGCTCCCACGTATGAGATGCGTGAGCCAGTTATAATTGTGCGTTGAGATGACTAGAAGGTCCACAGCGAGGTCTTTGGCAGCCGCTACAATTTCCTCTGCCGGCACACCGCAACGAAGCTGCGTGTCCGTTCTTGGATACTCTTCCTTAATTTCCGACCAGAACGCATCGAGATCATTCTGAGCGTTACGCCGAATCAATTCGGCTAAAGAGCAATCGTTTGACTCTTGTGCGTAATCATACAGACCCGGTGCATCATAGACGTGCAAAAGTGTTAACTGTGCATTAAAACACTCAGCCAACGCCACAGCGTACTCGACCGCCTTTCGGCCATCGGGAGTTAGATCCGTCGGCGCCAAAATTCTTTGTAAACCGATCGGGTATCGAGCCCGGGCTGGCGTGGTCACCGACCCGTCGCCCAGGCGAACGGCATTTTCTGTCTCAAATATATTCATAATTGAGTGACCCTCCCTCCTTCCGGTGCCAGCATAGTTGGGCCTTAGAAAAGTAACTACACTTCCGTTGTTCAAGCCTTAGCCCGCATTGATCGTAGGGCAGCGCCGCCACAACGTGGGCTGGGCGTCCCGCCCGTGATCTTCGTCACTGCACGGGCGGGACGCCCGTGTCACGATGCCTGCGTCGCTCACAAATCTCTAAAAGATTTGTGAGCGACGCAGGCTGGATCATTTGCGCCAATACTTCGAAGGCAGGCTGGCCATCGTCCGAACATACTGCGCGCGTTCGAAGGCGCTCGGGTCCGGACAATTCAGTTGACTCATACGGCCTTGAATTTGCCTCACGGAATCGTATCCGTGTGCTTCCAGCCAGGCAGAGAGATCACCTTCCAGCGTTGTCAGGTAAGAAATGCCGCGGTTCAGCAGCGCGGAACAGACCATGGTGACACTGGCACCAGCCATCAAGAGCTTGACTATGTCAATGGCATAATGCACGCCACACGTGGCTGCAAAATCGGCTTGAAATTTTCCGTACAGCATAGCTATCCAACGCAGCGGCAAACGCATCTCTACGGGAGTACTCAACAAAAGGTCGGACGAAGTCTCGAAATTCGCCGGGTTAAAGTCCGGTTGGTAGAAACGGTTGAACAATACGAGGGCATCGGCGCCACCCTGCTTGACGAACTTGCGCGCGACGTTTGAAAACGACGTAAAGAAGGGACTTAGCTTAACCGCAACCGGGATTCGGACGGCGGCCTTTACCGCCGCGATGATTCGCAGATAGTTCGTTTCGATCTCCTGGCCGTTCTGATCTGGATCACTGGGCACAGAATAAAGGTTCAGTTCCAGAGCGTCCACACCCGTCTCTCTGATTAGTTTTGCGAACTCAACCCACCCCCCTTCCGTGTGAGCGTTCAAGCTCGCGATGATCGGCACATCAACCGCCGCTTTAGCACGACAGAGCTGTTCCAGATATTGCTCTGGGTCCAAAGAGAAGTTCTGCGGTGGCCAGGAATACGCCATCGATTCCGTAATGTTGGCAATGACTGCCTCGACTCCAGGAATGATTTCACTCCGCCTCGGCTGGAGTTGCTCTTCGAAGAGAGAATGGAAGACAATCGCGCCGGCACCTGCATCCTCCAAACGCTTCACGTTCTCCAGCCTCTCGGTAAGCGGACACGCCGAAGGGACGATCGGCGAACGCAGATGAAGCCCCATATAGTCCGTTTCGATATTCATAGTTCGCTCTCACAATCCCTTCAGCCTTATCGATTGGAACCGACCCGGCCTGAAAGTTTTACATGCATTAGACCGAACAACTGTTTGCCCATTACTGGTACCCGCTGTCCTCAGGAACAACTAAAATCGGGCAACGCGCACGGCGCACAATTCGCTCAGCGTCACTGCCATTCATACAGAGGCGGCGCTATGACAAAAACGCCCAGTTGGCCT
>JAFAJU010000192.1 GCA_019236035.1 Verrucomicrobiota bacterium
TGAATTAAAACAATTTTGCACATGAAGAGAGAAACAGTGAAGTGTGATGAGATTCCGTTGCCGATCTCGAGGATCGGACTCGGAAGCTGGGCAATCGGCGGGTGGATGTGGGGTGGAAGCGATGAGGCAGAGTCAATCAGGACGATCCAACACGCCGTCGACATCGGAATTAATTTGATAGACACTGCGCCGGTGTACGGATTTGGTCGCTCTGAGGAGATTGTCGGGAAGGCTCTCGCGGCTGCAGGGCGCCGCGACAAAACGGTGCTGGCCACTAAGGTGGCCCTGGAATGGGTTGACCGGAACGTCTACCGCAATTCAACACCGGAGCGGATCCGCGAGGAGATCGAAGATTCCCTGCGGCGACTTCGCACCGATCGCATTGATCTCTACCAGGTGCATTGGCCAGACCCGCTTGTCTCGATCGAAGACGTCGCCGAGACTCTGCTGGAACTCAAGCGCGAAGGTAAGATTCTCGCGCTGGGCGTTAGCAACTATTCGCCGGAACAAATGGAGGCGTGGAGGCGTGTGGCCCCGTTGCATAGCACCCAGCCACCCTACAACATTTTTGAGCGCGAGATCGAAACAGACGTTCTGCCGTACGCGCTCGAACATAAGCTGCTCGTCCTGTCCTACGGCGCGATCTGTCGTGGCCTGCTGTCTGGCAACATGAGATCAGATCGAAAATTTGACGGCGACGATTTGCGGCTTAGCGACCCTAAATTTCAACAACCACGTTTTGCGCAGTATTTGAAGGCGGCTAATAAATTAGGTCAATACGCTTGGGAAAACCATGGCAAAAGCCTGCTGGCATTCGCTATCCGTTGGATTCTTGACCGGGGAGAAACCATGACCGCACTCTGGGGCGCCCGAAAGGCCAATCAACTTGACGCAGCGGAGGAGGCGTTTGGTTGGAAACTGTCCGCCGGCGACTATACCGAGGTCGACAAAATCCTTCATGAGACGATCACTAATCCGGTCGGTCCCGAATTCATGGCTCCGCCGCAGCGTGAGCCGGTGGCTGTGTAAATATTTTCAGCCTGCACCGCCGCCCGACCACTCTGGATTCGTGAGCGATGAAGGCTAGAAAGTTACTGAACCCATTACAGTTTAGCACGATCGCCATTTGGGCTGCTGTTGAGCGGTATGGCACATTTCGGTCCGTACTCCGCCATGTATGTCGGTAGGGCTGGGTAGTTCAATCTGGGCTGAACAGAAGTGAGCAAAGGAATTTGAATTAGCGGCGAAGCCGAGACAGATGATAGCCTAGGCTATTCTCGGTCTCGGCTTCGCCGCTGTTTGCGGCTCACCGATTGCTGTGTATCAACACGACTTGAAGCGCGCAGGAGCGCATCCCGATCGCCAAAATCGGAGATAAGAGAAGCAATTTTTGGTTGGCTCTTTCAGCTGATTCCTTGAAGACTGTCTACGCCGGACTCGGTGTTACCCATGGACAGCAACTATCAAGTAGCGGTTATCGGATCTGGTTCTGGCGGTCGTGAGGCAACCCTCTTGGCGGCCCGAAAGGGTTTGCGAACCGCCCTGATCGAGGCAGACAAAATTGGTGGTACTTGTTTTCATCGAGGCTCGTACGCCGTCCGCGCATTGCAGGCTTGTGCGCGCCAGTTCCGCGACAGTTGGCGCAGCGGCCGATTCGGCAATGAGACCGAACTATTGAAAGCGACCCTGTACGACTGGATGACCGCGCAATCGAAGGTGAGCTCACGGTTGGTCGATAACTTCAAGGTAGAATTGAAACAACTGAACGTCGACCTGTACCAAGGCTATGGCGAATTCGTAGACGATCGGACCGTTCAAGTATACGGGCTAAGAGGTTCTAAAACGACTCTTACAGCCGACAAGATAATTGTGGCGACCGGTTCGCGCCCCGCCTTTCACGAAAGTTCAAGACCGAGGGTGATCAATAGCGACGAACTACTGAGAGTCACAACTTTGCCAGGCCATCTGGCTATCATCGGTGCAGGCTACATCGGCTGCGAGTTCGCCTCAATATATCGGACCCTGGGGTGCGAGGTAACGCTCTTCGAGAAGGAAAATCGGATCCTACCGCGATGGGAAATGGAAGCAGGGGACCGAGTGAACGAAATGCTGAAAATACGCGGAGTGAAGGTCTGCCTCAGTGAGGATATCTCTTTGGACCGGATCGAAGAGGGCGAGACGGGCGTTCACGTTCCCGAACGAGGCGGCCGGGGTGTCGATGCGGGCGCTGTGCTCGTAGCGACCGGCCGAAAACCGAACTCAGAAGGGTTTGGCCTCAAAGCTCTGGGAATTGAGGATAGCTCGTTTCTAAAGGTGGACCAAAGTATGCGGCTCGCGAATCCGCGCCTTTACGCCGTGGGCGACGTAAACGGAATCAGCCTGTTAGACAGCACGGCCTTTTCCCAGGCCAGCGCCGCGGTCGACTCGATCCTTGGACACGAGAGCCGGTTCGACTCTCGATGGATACCTCGTTCTGTCCACACTGTGCCGCCCGTGGCTACCGTGGGATGGACTCAGCAGGAAGCAGCGGCTGAAGGCTTTGAATGCCTCGTCGCATCGGACGACATACGGTTAGTTTCGGATGATGAGCGCAGCGTCATCGACCCTGAGCCGACCTTCCTGAAAATCATTGTCGACGCTGACACTCGGCATTTACTTGGTTGTCTGGTCGTGGGGGATCACGCACCGGTGATCGTCAATATCGCGACGATCGCTATGAGATCAGGGCTGAGCGTCGATAAATTTAAACAGATCCCATTGTCACAACCCGCCGCGTCGGAAGCTTTCATGTCCACTCTGCGAAAGTTAGGGTGATTTAAATTAACCCGGATTCCGAAGCTGGGGAATCGTGCTCGTCGTCGTGCTCGTGCTCGATCTGTGGGACTGGCGCCGAAAAGGGAGCCCGATCCTTCGGCAATTTTTTTGTTCCATCACTCTGACCGCGAGATAGCAGAATTCTCGAGCACGAGCAGGAGCACGACTTCTCAACTTCGGCGTTTAATTTTAATAGCCGGCAACGCTCGATGAGGGGCGTAAGGTAGCATAGGCTTCCAGCCTGTATTCGCGGCGGGGCCACACGCCCTACAGGCAGGATGCCGATGCTACCTTGCTCCCGCCCTACAGGCTGGAAGCCTATGCTACACTAGTTTGCGTGTACGATCAGGACCGGACAAGGGGCTTTGTGGACAATGCTCTCGGCGTCGCTGCCCTCGACGATGTGGCGCAACCATTGATAGTTGTGGGTCGAGATAACGATCAGATCGACTCCGAGCATCTTCGCGGCGGCCGGGATTCCGGTTCGCGGTTCGCCCAAGCGGAAGCGAGGCTCCGTGTTCCCGTGCTGAGCTCGGACCACATCGTACAGCGCGAGCAGACGCAGTTCTGCGCGATCTTTGTCTCGCTGCAGATGGTCCGGCTCTGGTACGCCAAATGCGCATTCAAACGTGCCGGGCGTCTCGTAGAAATGAAGCAGCGTTAGCTTAGCGTGGAAGCGTCGAGCTAGCCACAGCGCGTAATTGACCGCTTTTCGTGATTCCCTGCTGAGATCCGTTGGCGCCAGAATATGGCTTATCCGGAGTGGTGCGAAGTCGGTCTGTCTTTGGCTACCTGACTCCGTACGTTCGATTCGGTCCGGGTTTTTTGTCGATGTCATGGTAGGCCTCCTTGAGAGGGAGATTAGGGGTCCGGCGCAAACCCGGCTACACCTGGGTTGACCAGTATCGATCAAGCGTTGTTCCAACGTCGCAGTCCATAAGCGTTAACTTAATCGCGGTTTGTCTTCCTTGGCATGTGCTAAGTTCCGTGCTGGAGTCGAAAGCGGCTCCTACCCAATCATCTGTCCCTCCGGGACGGATCGCTTCTTTCTACGCCATTCCAGGCACTTCGTGCCAGGCTACTCTCATGAGTCCCTCCGGGACAATAGTGCGCCGGGCGATAACAATTAAGTTAGCGCTTATGCGTCGAAGCCCTGGGTATTAAATGGATCCCGGAAGCTGAATAGGTAAGAGTAGAAGATGCGAATCTTCGATACCCCCAATTCGAGCGTTCCCGAAGTCCACCTCTTGTCCAACGGACGTTATCACCTGACCATCAGCAATGCCGGAGGCAGCTACAGTCGTTGGCGTGATTTGGCGGTTACCCGCTGGCGTGAGGATACCACGCGTGATTGCTGGGGAGCTTTTGTTTATCTGCACGATGCAGTCACGGGAGAATTCTGGTCTGCAGCTTATCAGCCCACCTTGCGCCCAGCCGAACACTACGAAGTTATTTTTGACGGTGCGCGTGCCGAGTATCGCCAGCGCCGCGGCGATCTCGAGATCCGCGCGGAAGTCTGCATTTCGAGAGAAGACGACGTCGAGTTGCGACGCGTGACTCTTACTAACCATTCCCATGCGCAGCGCGTCATCGAGCTGACAAGTTACGCCGAAGTGGTCCTCGCTGTTCCCTGGGCGGATGCGGCGCATCCGGTCTTCAGCAATCTTTTCGTGCAAACGGAGTTCATGCCGGCAAATCAAAGTATTCTTTGCACTCGACGCCCCCGCTCTGAAGGTGAAATGAGGCCGTGGCTCTTTCATTCAATGGTGGGAGAAGAAGGTGCCACGGGCGAAATCTCTTGCGAAACGGACCGCGCAAGATTTGTCGGACGGAGTCGGACGCCGATCAACCCGATAGCGATGCAGGACGTTTCGCCGCTTTCTAACACGGTCGGTTCCGTTCTCGACCCGGTCGTCTCGCTCCGGCGCGCATTCGGATTGGCTCCCAATCAAACGGTTTGCATCGACTTTGTACTGGGTGTGACGGAAAGCCGGGAAGCCGCAGTGGCACTGGCCGAAAAATTTCACAACGCCCGCGTGATCGACCGGTGTTTTGATCTCGCCCGGACTGACCTGGCCTTGAGCGAGCTCGGCGTTACCGAAGCCGAGCTCGAGACCTATGCGCGACTGGCCGGGGCTTTGATCTACGCTGACCCCGCCAGACGTGCTACCGCTAGCGTGCTGCTCAAGAATCGACGTGGACAACGCGCGCTCTGGAGTCATGGCATCTCCGGCGATATTCCGATCGTCGTGATGCGCGCCGCCGACCCAACCAAAATTGAAATCGTGAAGCAACTGATTCAAGCGCATTCCTACTGGCGGATGAAGGCGCTGGCAGTCGATCTAATCATTTTGACCCAAAAAGCTGCGGATTCTCCGCAAACGCTTCACGACCAGATTAACCGTTTGATTGCGTCCGGGCGCGAAGCGGAAATGTTGGACAAACCAGCCGGCATCTTCGTTCGGCACTTGGAGCAGATCTCTGAGGAAGACCGTGTGCTGCTTGAATCAACTGCGCGCATCGTGGTGAACGATGAAAGCAGAGGGTTGGCCGAACAACTGGATTCCGACAAAAAACCTGATCAATCGATACCCACGCTGACGCCGGCCCAACCCGCCTTGCGTGATGCGCCCCGGCCACTTGCTCCGCGGGAGGTCCTTTTCGGTAATGGGCTGGGCGGTTTCACGCCCGACGGACGCGAATACGTCGTGACCTTGCAACCAGGACAAGCAACACCAGTTCCGTGGGTGAATGTGATCGCGAATCCGTCCTTCGGAACAGTCATCTCGGAGAGCGGCAGCGCTTACACCTGGGCGGAGAATTCGCACGAATTTCGACTGACACCCTGGAACAACGATCCGGTCACGGATGCCGCCGGGGAAGCCCTTTACATCCGCGATGAGCAGAGCGGAGATTTCTGGTCGCCCACCCCGTCGCCCACACGCGGAGCGACGCCCTACATCATCCGGCATGGCTTTGGCTATTCCGTGTTTGAACACGCGGAGAAGGGTATCATCTCCGAGTTGACCGTTTATGTAGCCATGGATGCGCCCGTGAAATTCGCGGTCTTAAAATTGCGCAACGTCTCGGGTCGTCTCCGCCGGATATCCGTGACAGGTTATTGGGAATGGGTGCTTGGCGATCTGCGCCAAAGAAACTCGCTTCATGTGCAAACCGACGTGGACCTCAAGACTGGTGCTTTGCTGGCGCGCAATTTTTACAATAACGATTTTTCTGAATGGATTGCCTTTGTCAACGTTGCCGGGTCCGCGCCAACGTTGACGGGAGACCGGAAAGAATTTCTTGGCAGGAACGGAACTATGTCTAATCCCGAGGCCTTAAAACGGGAGCGCCTCTCAGGAAAAACGGGGGTCGGGCTGGACCCTTGCGGGGCGATCCAAGTCACACTTGATTTAGCGGACGGAGAGGAAAAAGAGACCCGGTTCTGCCTGGGAGCCGGCCGCGACTTGGCGCACGCGCAAAACCTGATCGAACGCTACCGTGAAGCCGGTGCTGCCCAAGCGGCTCTGGAAGGCGTTTGGCAGTATTGGAACCAGACTCTTGGCACGATCCAGGTGGAAACGCCCGACGCATCGGTCAACCTGATGACCAACGGCTGGCTCTTGTATCAGATCTTGAGCGGTCGTCTTTGGGGGCGCACCGGTTTTTATCAATCCGGCGGGGCATTCGGATTTCGTGACCAATTGCAAGACTCGATGGCGCTCGTCTATGCCGAACCGACCTTGACACGTGAACATCTTCTGCGTGCCGCGGCACATCAATTCCGCGAGGGCGACGTGGAACATTGGTGGCACCCCCCGACTGATCGGGGAGTGCGGACCCATACTTCAGACGACTATTTGTGGCTACCCTTCGTCACCTGCCACTATGTCTCCTTTGTCGGGGACGTCGCCATTCTCGACGAGAAGGTCCCTTTTCTGGAAGGTCGGCCTATCAAACCGGAAGAGGAATCTTACTATGATTTGCCGAGTCACTCCGCGGAGTCGGGCACGTTGTACGAACATTGCGTGCGCGCTATCGAACATGGTTTAAGATTCGGCGCTCATGGTCTGCCGCTGATGGGGAGCTGCGACTGGAATGACGGAATGAACCTGGTAGGAAAAGAAGGCCGAGGCGAAAGCATCTGGCTAGCTTTTTTCCTTTACGACGTGCTGATGCGGTTTGCCGAATTGGCGCGAAAACGCAACGAAATCGTGTTTGCTGACCGTTGCGTGGACCAAGCGCGTCGACTGCAGGAAAATGTCGAGCGGCATGGCTGGGATGGCGAATGGTACCGCCGCGCCTATTTCGACAACGGCGAACCGCTCGGCTCCCAAAGCAATCTGGAATGCCAGATCGATTCCCTGCCGCAGAGCTGGTCAGTCTTGAGCGGCGCGGGCAATCCAGAGCGAGCACGGCAGGCGATGCGTGCGGTAGAGGAGCGCCTCGTCCGTTCCGAGGCAAAGCTGATTCAATTGTTAGACCCACCGTTCGATCGTTCCGTACCCAGTCCTGGCTACATCCAGGGGTATGTCCCTGGTATTCGGGAGAACGGCGGTCAATACACCCATGCGGCGGTCTGGGTCGTGATGGCGCGTGCGCTCCTAGGGGATAACGATCGAGCCTGGGAACTGTTTGCGTTGCTAAATCCGATCAATCATGGATCCGACCCGGCCCAAATCAGGACCTACAAAGTGGAACCTTATGTCCTGGCAGCAGATGTTTATGCCGTTCCGCCACATACAGGTCGGGGTGGCTGGACCTGGTATACCGGCTCAGCTGGCTGGATGTATCGGTTGCTGAGTGAAACACTGTTAGGTTTAGGCCTGGAGGGAGATCGATTGCGGTTAACAACCAGGCTCCCGAAACGTTGGGATATGTGCAAAATTCATTACCGTTATCGGCAAACGACGTATCACCTCACCATTTCCAGATTCCCCGATCGTTTGCCTAGCTCCGCCCAAGTATCCCTCGACGGAAGAGAACTGCCCGATGGAATAGTCCCTTTGGTGGACGATCGCAACGAGCATAGGGTCGAAATGCGATTGCCGACTGCTTCAGCGTAGTCTGGAAGCGCCATGTGCCACGGCCTGATGCTGGAGTCGTAGCAGCCACCGCTGAAGAGCTTCACTTTAACCCGGATTCCGAAGTTGGGGAATCGTGCACGTGCTTGTCGTCGTGCACGTGCTCGATCTGTTGGGCTTCTGCCACCAAAGGAGGGCATGATCCTTGTGTAATGATTTTGTTCCGTCGGTATGACGGCCAGATATCAAGAATTCTCGAGCACAAGGACGAGCAGGAGCACGAGCACGATCCTCTAATTTCGGAATCTGGACTTTCCGTGCCAGCTGACGCCGATACGCCGACACAGCGTCGCTTTTTGGTTGCGGCCCCCGCGCTGCTTCCTTCTGTTCCTCGCGATGGTGCTTCAAAAGGCCACCTGCTCAGCGGCGAGTTTCGTAACTAATGCGCCATCATCGCCGATTGCTTCCACCGGACAATTTTGCATCGCCTCCTGGCACTGGCTTTTCTCTTCGAGCGTTTGTGGCTGTTTCAGGACGAATGAATGACCGCGCTCTTCATCGCGCGTGAAATTCATTGGGGCGGTCTGCCGACACAAATCGCAGTCGATGCATTGATCATCCACGTAAAAGCGACCCGGCACGTTTTCCGGATACCTGTTCGCAAAGTCCGCCATAGAATCACCTCATCTCAAGTAAGTTTCGGTCCTTATTCCGGCTCAAAACTACTATTGATTGGTCCCTTCTCACCAACCCAGCTTTGGCCAAAGTTGGTCTCGTCTTGGCTTGGTCTCTTTTGCAGTTTAGCCATTTTTGGCGCCGGCTGAGCTTGTTTTAATGTTTTCTTGTCCTTAATATTGGTTTGTTTGGAATGAATGAAACCTGAGGCCTGTGCTGGATCGTCGATTTTAGCTAGGGGCAATTTGGCTGCGGAAAACGCCCTATGACCGGGCAAAGAGGTCATGGAATCGATGGCACCCAGAAATCAAAGTGAGGCGCTTTCGCCTGACCGGAAGAGCGTAGTTCAGGTCCCAGTTGTTCCATTGGCCGGTTCCGAGATCGCCGTCTGGGAGTGGGACTTAGCGACAAATCAGGTTTATTTGTCGCGCGAGTTTCGACGCCAGTTGGGCATAGAGGAGGCCGAGATCGCCAACGGGCTGCGGGAATTGGAGACCCGGTTGCATCCCGAGGACCGCGAGCGAGTGATGCAAGGTTTACGAGCGTATTTGGTTAACCCCGCGTCATATTACGAAGCGGAGTACAGGTTGCGGCACATAGACACCACCTATCATTGGATGCTGATGCAGGCCCAACTGGTCCGTGACCCCCGCGGCCAGCCCTGCCGCATCATCGGCTACCAGCTCGACGTCTCCCAGCAAAGAGAGGCCAAAGAGGATCAGGCGCGATTGGCCGCGATCGTCGAATCGTCCGAGGATGCCATCATTGGGAAGAGCCTCGAGGGGCTCGTCACTAGTTGGAACCAGGGCGCCAGCCGCTTGTTTGGTTACACCGCCGAGGAAATGGTCGGCCAATCCGTGTCTCGCATCATCCCACCTGAGCGATCTGAAGAAGAGGCGGAGATCCTTCTGCGGCTCCGGCGGGGCGAGCGGGTAGAGCGTTACGAAACGGTGCGTCGACACAAAGACGGCCGGATGGTCGACGTTTCATTGAGTGTCTCGCCGATCCGGGACCGCAGTAGCCATGTCATCGGGGCCTCCAAGATTGCCCGTGACATCACAGACCAGAAAAAGGTCGAGGCGGCGACTCGGCAGGCTCACGAGCGGTTACAGGAACAGGCCGCGGTACTTGAGTTGGCGCCGGTGCTGGTGCGTGACATGGAGAGTCGCATTGTCCTCTGGACCAAGGGGGCCGAGCGGCTCTACGGCTTTTCGAAAGCGGAAGCACTGGGCCGCGTGTCGCACGAGCTGTTTCAGACCCGGTTTGCGGAAGGGAAGGCGCACGTGGACGAGATGTTGCGCAGCCTCGGTCAGTGGGAAGGGGAATTGATACATCGCAAAAGCAACGGGGAGCGGCTGGTGATTGCCAGTCAGCAAACTGTCTACCGCGATTCGACCGGTCGGCCCCTGCACATCTTGGAAGTCAACGCGGACATCACCCAGCGAAAAAGTGCAGAGCAGGGATTGCGGGAAAGCCAGGCCCGGTTTGCGAGTATCATCGACTCGGCGATGGACGCCATCATCAGCATCGATGAAGCGCAGCTGGTGGTGCTATTTAACAGGGCGGCCGAACGGATGTTCGGCTGCGCTGCGGCCGAAGCGCTCGGCCAAACATTGGACAGGTTTATTCCAGCGCAGTTGCGATCGGCACACCGCGCTCATGTCCACGCATTCGGAGCCACTGGGGCGACGAACCGGGCTATGGGCAAGCTTAATGACCTGACGGCCCTTCGGGCCGACGGCCAGGAGTTCCCAATCGAGGCCTCCATTTCTCAGACGCAAGTTGGCGGGGCGAAACTGTTCACGGTGATTCTGCGGGATCTCACCAAACGAAAAGCGGCAGAAGAGGCATTGAGCCGGTCCGAAGAACAGCTCCGAGCGCTCACGACCCGGTTGCAGCAGGCGCGAGAAGAGGAGGCGATGCGCATCGCACGTGAACTGCATGACCAATTAGGTCGCTGCCTGACTGCCATGAAGATGGACGTCGACGGGATAGAGCGTGGGCTCGCTGGTGCGGCGGCAGAGGCAGACTTAGGCGCCCTGACCGAAAAAGTGAGAAGGATGAACGAAACGCTCGATGAAACGGTGTACACGGTGCGTCGTATTGCAGCTGAGCTGCGGCCGGGCGTGTTGGACGACTTGGGCCTGGCGGCTGCCATCGAATGGCAAGCCAGGGATTTCCAAAGGCGCTCGGGCGTGAGCTGTGTCGTGAGAGCGCCCGAGGAGGACTTACCGCTTAGCCGCGATCAGGCGACAGCGCTGTTCCGCATTTTTCAGGAAAGCTTGACCAACGTCGCACGCCACGCAAAGGCGACAAAGGTCTGGGTGAATTTGAGCAAGGAAGAGGCCGCGGTCGTGCTCCAGATCGAGGATGATGGTGTGGGGATATCGTCTGCACGATTGGCGGAGCGTCACTCGCTGGGCCTATTGGGTATGCGCGAGCGAGTTGCGGCCTTTGGCGGAGAGATTGAATTTGCGGGGATGCCCGGCCAGGGCACCGCTGTCGTGGTGCGGATGCCGGTCTCGGGAACAAGCGGATGAGAATCTTGATTGTTGACGATCACGCGGTGCTACGGGAGGGCCTGAAGCGGATCCTGGCCGGCGAATTTAGCAACGCGAGGTTCGGCGAGGCAGCCAATACCACCGAGGCGCTGGCCCAACTGTGGGCGAACGCCTGGGAGCTCGTCCTCCTCGATGTCTCGATGCGAGGGCGCAGCGGTCTAGACGTGTTGAAGGAGATTCGCGCTTCGTCGTGCAAGGTGCCTGTGCTTGTTTTGAGTGCGCATCCTGAAGAGCAATACGCGCTGCGTGCGCTTAAAGCTGGTGCTGCGGGCTATCTCACCAAAGAGAGCGTACCCCAAGAGCTTTGCCGTGCGGTACGGAAGGTCTCCAGCGGAGGCAAGTACATCACGCCGACTTTGGCAGAGCAACTTGCGGCCGAAGTTCAGTCGTCGGACCGGCCAGCACATGAAGCGCTTTCCAACCGCGAATACCAAGTCATGCTGATGATCGCCGCCGGTAAAGTGCCCAAAGAAATCGGGGACGAACTCTCGTTGAGCGCTAAAACTGTGGGTACCTACCGCACTCGAGTTCTCGAAAAGATGAAGCTGAAGAATAACGCGGAGATTATGCGCTACGTCGTGGACCGCGGCTTGTCCTAATGGCCTGGCCTCAGATAGCACCGGCCAAGTGAAGCAGCTTAAGTGTTTCGCCGCGAAGGTCGAGCAATTCGGCAGCTACCCGGAAGATAAGAAATGCTCGGCCGGCGTCGAGTGTACGGTTTTGTAAGCCAAAAACCTACAAAAGTTTCAGTAACACGGCCATTTTTTCGGCCTTGGGGATCCCTTAGGGTTAGGTCGTCCGCCAAGCCTTCCTCCGGAAAGAAACCCGATGAAAGTATTCATAATTGAGGATGCACCCCAAACCCGTCAAGAATTGGTAGAGCTTTTGGCCACGCTGGAGCGTTTTGAGGTCGTCGGGCAGGCCAGTTCGGTTCGCGAGGCTCTCACCGGGATTGAGGCCGCGGCGCCCGAAGCCCTGACCCTCGACATTTCGCTACCCGACGGCAGCGGGGTAGAAGTACTCAAGCACATCCGCAGGCGCGGATGGAAGCTTTCTGTGGTGGTGCTGACCGGCAACCTCTATGAGGCGTTGCAGGTCAAATGCCAGCAGCTTGGGGCCGTGGCGGTCCTGGACAAGATCAACGGATTGGGTCCCGTGCGCGAAGCGCTCTTGGCCATCAATCCCGCCTCAGAAACGTGTTAAACAAAAGTTCCCCGTTATGAACAAAGATGCCTACCTCATCCAGCGGCTTGATCGCTCGGACCTTTATAAAGAATTCAAGCATGCCTTCCGTGTCGGCACGGGCTTACCCCTCACGTTGCGCGCAGTGAATTTTTGGGACTTAGCGCACCGTGGCCAGCCCTACGAGAATCCCTTCTGCGCCTTGATCGCCCAGACTAACCGGGGTTGCGCGGCCTGTCTGGAGACCGAACAACGTGCTGTTGATGCTGCCAAGGACCGACCGGCCACGGTCCGCTGCTTTGCTGGCCTGTGCCATACGGCGGTACCAATCAAACTCGGCGACCGCACTATAGGCTTCTTGCAGACCGGTCAGGTTGCCCTCGAATTGCCTTCACCCGCCGGTTTTGAAGCCATCACTCGCCAGCTCACCGACTGGGGTGTAGCGGTGGACTTGAGCCGCTTGCAGGCCGCCTACTACCATTCCAGGGTGCTTTCCCCGAACCAGTACTCGGGACTGATTCAGCTGTTAGAAATCTTTGCCCAACAACTTTGCCTTGCGGCTAACCAAGTGGTGATACAAGACGCAGAAGCAGAACCGCCGATGATCCGTCGGGCCAAGGCCTATATCGCGGGTCACTACGGTGATCCGATCGGTCTTGATGATATTGCGTGCGCGATGCATGTCAGCACTTACTACTTTTGTAAAATGTTCAGAAAAACAACCGGCCTGACGTTCACCGACCATCTGGGCCGCATCCGAGTGGAAAAGGCAAAGAATCTGTTGCTGAATCCTCATCTTCGCGTCAGTGAGATTGCCTACACCGTTGGTTTCCAGTCCTTGACGCATTTTAACCGGCTGTTCCGGCAGTTAACTGGCGAGTCACCTACGCAATTTCGGGATAGGGCCACGAGACGGACCAAAGGGACGGCGAGAAACCTCAGTGTTCGGAGCTTGGCTCCGGAGGGCCCGGCAGCGGGTGCTCTGCGACTGGCAGCTTGAGTGATTCGGCGTCATTTGGCCTGCAAAATCAAGATCGGGCAGGCGCATGGCGAAGGACTTGTTCCCGTCAGAACCAAAAGCTAACCGCGTCAGCCAATTGTAATGGTGTGTCAATATAAGACCGTTACCGGCCAATAAATGTGGAGACCCGACCTCCATCCAAGCGCAGACTTTATCTTAAAAGTTACAAACCTAGTAAGAAGTCGCAGGAAGTGAAAATGAACTCAATCTATGGTAACCATCCGCTAGCCGTTCTCGATGCGGACAAGTATGGTCATGTCGAAGGAATCAGCTCGGGCCAAACGATCGGATTCAGCCAAATATCGGATTCGGTCTCTGACGGCCAAAGAGTGAGCGGCTCGGGTCCGGGCCCGGCAATCCGCGTAACGCGGATTGTGGCCCCGACAGACCTCAGTGATGATTCCCGCAAGGCAGTTCAGTATGCGGTCAATTTAGCCCAACTTCTTGGTGCCCAGTTGACCTTGGTGCATTTCTATGACGAAAGCTTGCGCCAGGTGGTTCTGCCGGTTGAGCACCGCCACGAGTCTATCCTCAATGAGGAACGCACGGCGAGGAACAATCTGTACGCCCTCCGCGATGAATTCAGGAAGATCTATAGGAAATGTGACTCTGCCCTTTACATCGGTAATCCAAGCAGGGAAATCCCAAAGGTGGCGAAGGAATTGAACGCCGACTTAATCGTGATCTCAACGCACAATCCACAGGGTTCATCTCGCTGGATATTTGGAAGCAATGCGGAAAGGATCGTTGGTAACGCGCCTTGCCCCGTACTCATTGTTCGTTAGGAGTG
>JAFAJU010000200.1 GCA_019236035.1 Verrucomicrobiota bacterium
TCAAAATGTCCACCGCTCCAAGATCATCGATGATACGGCGCGCCACTCCTTCGCATTCATCTTTTTTGGTCACATTGCAGGTGTACCCCCGATGCGCCTTCCCGATCGCAGCCGCCACCTCCGTCGGGTTTTGGCGTTCAAGGTCCAGAATGGCTACCGTGGCCCCATGTTCCGCGAAAAGCCGTGCGGTGGCGAGTCCAATTCCCTTTTCGGTTGCTGCGCCTGAAATGACGGCGACTCGATCTTGTAATAGCATTATTATATCTTCCTAATTCGATTTCCGTTTCTGATTGTTATGTCCAAGCAATTCCGAAATTTTGGCCAGTGGGTTCAGCACCGTCCGTTTCCATGGTCGCATCGGCCAGTCACGCACCTAAGATGGCCCGTCGAATAAGATCCTGGCCGACAACCGCGTCTTGTCGCTTGATTGCCTCCAGTAAGTCCGTTTGGCCTGTTAGTCGCTTGGCCACTCCCCAAAGAGCGTTCACCATAGCAATGTTATTCTCGCATTCTTGAACGGGGTCCATGCCGATAACGTCGGGAAACGTGTCAAAGTAAATAACTCCATCGAATCCTTTGCGTATGATTTGGAATAGAAGCTCTAACGTCTGCACCATGTTGACCGCACCGACCATCAATCCGTCGTCACGCCTACCGTAGCCATCGTTAAGGTGAATTCCCAGGAGGTGGCTTTCCCGCTGAATCATCGCGGCCGCGAATGCCGGCGATTCACCCGCGTAAAGGACATGAGCAAAGTCCAGCGTCACGCCAAGGTTCGGACGGTTGACTTCTTTGATGGCCAGTAATGTCGTCGCGAGGTTAGATAGGAGGCTGAACGTGCGCGGCTCGCTAGGCTTGTATTCAATGCTGACACTGATGCGCGCGTTATGCTCGGCAACCTCCCTGATGGCGTCGATTTCCGCTTTCCAGATTTTTTCGTGATCCACTTGAAAAGGGTATTCCCAACCATCTTGTCCGAGCCAAACGGTCAGTAAATCCGCACCAGTTTCCTCAAGAACGTCTATGGCGGTTTTAGTTAGATCGATGGCGGCTTGGCGGACATTCGAATCGGGGTGTGTGAATGCTCCCAGTTTAAACCCTGGGTTGGAGTAATAGCGCATCGCGATCCCGTTGATGGTTAGTCCCCGATCAGCTGCGAGAGAGACGATTTCTTCCGATTTAGCGTCGTTGAAGTGATCTGGAAAATTTAAGTCAATAGCGGAGAGCCCGCGAACTTGGCTTGCTCGCTGAATCAACTCCAGCGTGCCGGGTTGGTAGGTGGCGCTTTTCCAACAACGTTCAGGGCACGACGAGAACGAATTAAGTCTGGAAGCAAATTTCATAAGTTAAAACGGGCGGAGATTTCCTCCCAACACTTCTAATCCTAGCCTAATAAAACGTTAAATATTCTCCCTCAAAGACGGTAATAACGTACGGCGTTGTCGTGAAACAGCATCCGACGTTCGTCCCCGCTGAATGGCTGTGTAATTTTGCGGAAAGCCCCGTAGAGGCTATCAAAGTCGCCATACAATTTGTCCACGGGGAAATTACTGGCGAACATACATCGGGAGACGCCAAACGCCTCAATCGTTTGGAGGACAAAGGGGCGAATGCTTTCCACCGTCCAGTTCCAATCGACTGTTCCCAACCCCGAGATCTTGACCACAACGTTAGGAACAGTCGCCAGTTCCGACATACCGCGGAGCCAAAGGCCGAGTCCTTCCTCATCTCGGTCCACGGGCATTCCTGCGTGGTTAAGAATTATGAGAATGTCCGGGTAAGCACGCGCGAGGCCGGCAGCGTCGGCCATTTGTGCGGGGTAAAGCTGTAGGTCAAAAGAAAGGCCAAACCGTCGTAGCAAGCCAAAGCCGTGACGCCACGCTTCGATCCTGACCAGGTCGGGACGGTTCACGTAGGTCTTGGTAGGATCAGGATGCCAATTGATGGCGTGACGAATGCCGCGAATGTTTTTATATCGCGCGTGACCCTCCAGAACTTGTTCAACGTCCGGTGCATCCAACGTCGCACGGCCAATGATGCCGTGAGGGTAACCATGCTTATCGGCGAGCCCCTGCAACCACTCGGTCTCGCCGAGGGGGTCGGACGGATCCCAACCGCACTCCACGTGGACGGACTTCACGACGTTCTGCTTGGCAGTGTCCGCCAAATAGTCTGCGAGCAAGTAGTCCTTAGCAATAGGCCGGATGTCCCCTTCCAGACGCGGTTCGAAAGAGTGCGCCTGCAACCAGGGATAGCTGTTCTGCGAGAGATCCCAAAGGTGATGGTGCGGGTCGATTACCGCTTGCTCGTCTGGCGTATTGTCAATGTCTCTCGTCATTGCCGCTTTCGGGTAGCCTGGTCGGCAAACACCGCCAGAATCACGACCGCGCCGGTCGCCACGAGTTGCCAGAACGATGGCACGTTTAACAATGTCAAGCCGTTCTGCATCGCGCCTAGGGTCAGTGCGCCTATCAGCGATCCTAGAGGGTTGCCCTCGCCGCCAAATAGACTTGCACCACCGATTACTGCGGCGCCAATTGCTTGAAGTTCGAAGCCTGTACCTCCGATCGGTTCGGCGGCGCCTATCCGGCCGATTAGAACAAAGCCGGCGAAGCTCGCCAACAACCCCGAAACCGCGTAGACGCAGATTTTAACCCGGTCGATATTGATTCCCGAAAGTCGACCCGCTTCTTCGTTGCCGCCTACCGCAATAATCTGCTCGCCCAAGGCAGTATACCGCACAAGCAAAAACGCTAGCAATGCTATCGCCAAGGCGAAGAGTACAGGCGTGGGAATCCCCGCTAAATCGCCGGCGAATATAGCACGAAATATCGGATCGATGCCGTAAATTGGTTTGCCATCTGTGTAAATCAGCGCAGCACCACGGTAAATGCTAAGCATGCCTAGAGTGACAATAAAGTCAGGCAGCTTCAGCTTCGCGATCAGGAGTCCGTTCACTAAACCGCATACCATGCCTACTAACATTCCCACTACGATGCCCAGCAGAAGGTTTTGCTGCAGTAAGCTGGCTGCGATCATGCTGCTGAGGCCCACGACCGATCCGACCGAAAGGTCGATACCACGCGTCATCACCACCAATGTCATGCCAACGGCAATCATGGTATTGATGGAGGACTGCAGCAGGATGTCCAGCAGGTTGGCCGGCTCGTAGAAACTATTGGTAAGAACAGAAAACACAATGAATAGCAGCGCGACGCCAGCAAGCACACTTACACTTCTTATCCATTCCAGGTTAATTTTCTTCTCGCTCAGGACGGCAGGCGCCTGAGTAGCATTCGAAACCTGCCGAACACGATCGTTTGTCATAGCCGAGCAACCTCCCCGCTAGCGTATTTCATAAGCAAATCCTCCGTTAAGCCCGAACAGTCGTCGATGGTTTGAACCAGACGGCCTCCGCGCATGACCCCCACCCGATCGCAGAGCGCCAGGATCTCCGGCATTTCAGAGGAGATAACCAACAGCGCGCAGCCCTCTTTGGCCAATCGACGCATGAGTTCGTGAATCTCAAATTTTGCCCCTACATCTATGCCACGGGTCGGTTCGTCGAAGAGAAAAATCCTGGCACCCGACTGAAGCCAACGAGCGATTATGACTTTCTGTTGATTGCCCCCAGAAAGGTTCCTTACCCGCACCCCGGCACGGTCAGGCCGAATAGCCATTTCTTCAATGTAGCGTTCGGTATCCTGTCTCCGCTGTTTGAGCCGCAAAAACCCTGACGGCGCGTACTGCCCATAATTGGCGAGGCCAAAATTCCGTTCGACGTCCATAACGGGTACCAGGGCCTGTTTGCGGCGGTCTTCCGGAATCAGAGCGATACCGGCTGCTTTTGCGTCAGAGGGTTGCTGCACCTCGAGCGGTTTTCCGTTCACATAGATGGTCCCGCCGTCCTTGCGATCGGCGCCAAAGATGCACCTCACCAGCTCCGTCCTGCCGGAGCCAACCAACCCAGCCAAACCAAATATTTCACCGGCGTGCACTGTTAAGTCTATCGCGTGTAGTTTTCCCGCCCTAGAAACGCCCTCCAGTCTTAAGGCTTCCGGCCCATCGCGACGTGCACTTGGTTTTACCGGGCGGTGCAGTTCCTCGGCCAGACGTCGTCCGGCGATCATGTTAATCAGTTCGTCTGGATCAACCTCACTTGTCGCACGGTTAGCCACAACCTGACCATCTCGGAGCACCGTGATACGGTCGGAAATTGCATAGACTTCCGGAATTCGATGCGAAATATAGATGATACCCTTACCGCTGTTTTTCAGTTGCCGAATAAGCGAGAAAAGGCCGTCTCGTTCCGCCGGGGTGAGACTTGAAGTGGGTTCATCGAATCCGATAATCCTGGCGCCGCGAGCCAATGTCCTTGCGATTTCGACGATTTGAAGCTCTGCCATGCCTAGGGAACCAACGCGGGTCGTGACCGATAGCTGCGGCGCCAGCGGCTTCAAAATCTCTCGCGCTTTTGCCTGGAACCGGGCCCGCTTGACAATGCTAAGCGCCTCGGTCTGTCCCAGGAAAATGTTTTGGGCTACATCGAGTTGAGGAACCAAGCTTGGCTCCTGGCTTACCAGCCCAATTCCAAGCGCGAGGGCGTGTCGAGGGTCGTCGATATCGACTTTGCCATGGCCATCGATCTCTATCGTACCAGAATCAGGCGGCTGCACGCCGAACATGACTTTCATTAGGGTCGATTTACCGGCCCCGTTCTCGCCCATTAAGGCGTGGATTTCTCCTTCGCAGAGGTCGAAATCCACTCCTTTTAAAGCTTGCACGCCTGCAAACCCTTTAACGATGCCTTTTAACTGGAGGAGCAGTTTCCCAGGAGAATCGACTTTTGAGATCTGCACGCTTTGCAAGGAATCCCTCATGGTGACCTCACTACTTGGAGCTAGGCGGGTTCGGGAAATCCTTAACGTTGTCTGCGGTGATAACCGCTTGAGGCGACACGACCCAAGGAGGAATAGCCTGGCAGCCCAATAGCCGCAGGGCTATCTGGACACCAAGTACGCCTTCATCAAAAGGGAATTCGGCCACAGTCGCGCGCATTTCGCCGGCGCCAACGGACCGTTTGGCTTCGCGGATTCCGTCGGTCCCGACCACCGCGACTTGTTTCTGTTTGCCGGCACCTTTAACCGCCTCGAAGACACCTAAGGCCATACCGTCATTATTGGCGTAGATTCCAACGAGATCGGAATGCTGCCGCAGAATATTGGAGGTGACATTAAGGGCTGTCATCCGGTCCCAGTTACCCGGCTGGCTGGCGACCAGATTTAAGTTGCTATACTTTTTGACTGTCTCAGTGAAGCCCTGAATTCTCTTCCGGGCGTTGGGAGAGCCGGCCTGTCCTTCGATCTGGGCGATCTTCCCACCATCTGGATAAAGCTTGTGCAGGAATTCCGCCGCACTGGCCCCAATGCCGACTTGGTCAGTACCCACATAGCTACTAGCTCCCTCGGTTCGCGCGTCGTCGATTACGACCGTGGGAATATTAAGCTTCTTGGCCGCTTCGACTACTGGGACGAGGTTTGAATCGGACTGGGGCGAAAGCAACAGTGCGTCGGGTTTCTTGGACAACATGGTCTGAGCTAAGTTCAGTTGCTCAACGAGCGAGGACTCGTCTTTGGGTGCCTGCACGTCGACCTCAATGTTATATTTGGCGGCCTCACTTTTGATTCCGGCAGCAACATCCTGCCAGAATTCATTGATCAAGGTCTTAGTGACGTAGGCAAACCGTAAAGGCTTTTTCGCAGCGGGCACCGCGCCGAAAGTTTTTTCAAGATCTACCGATTGAATTTTCTCTGCGGTTCCCGTTGGATAGGCAGAACAGGGTTCGTCGGCGTGTGCTCTGGCAGCGGTAAATAGAAAAGGCGCCGTTATTGCGACGGCTAACAATACATTGTGTTTTGTCGGGGAATGCATTTTCAGATGTGTTTTAATAGTAGTGGATGTTTGATTCAGAGGAGTGAGCGCAAAGTTTTCATTTCATATTGGTGTACCGGGTGTACATGTCTTCGCGTTTCTGGTGAGTCAGCTCGAGAAGGCGCAGAATCAGCAAATCGCCAAACAACAACAAGGCAGCCTCGTAATGGGTGCCCATGGTTAAGACGCTTAAGCCGGCCGCTACATCCACCATGGTTTGTGCAGGTAGATAAATCACAACGTCTACGGGCATCTGCGCCGCGCGTCCGGGCTGTGCGGTGACGATCACTGTCCGGCCACCCGCTTCTCGCGCCACCTTTAAAAGTGTCTCTATAGTTGGAAAATGTCCTGGGCCGGCGCTCGCGAAAAAAACGTCGCCCGGGTCTACGGGTGGCGTAACCATCTCTCCTACGACATAAGACTGGAAGCCCGCGTGCATCAACCGCATGGCAATGGCCTCCATCATGAGGCCTTCCCGGCCGACGCCGTAGCAAACGATACGCCGGGCCGCCACAAGTTCTTGGCTTAAGATCTCTAACTGAGCCGGATCAACGCTCTTAAAGACATTATCCAAGTCGCTGCAAGCACGGCGGCCTAAGCCGACCAAATCAAAACTAGGCTCTGGGTTCATTGGAAGGGATCTCGCAAAGGTTGCGCAGATCCACGCAGGCGGATGAGGGTTTAATCCCTCATCCGCCTGGAGAGGACATTGCCCGCCAGGCATTGGCTCACAACCCCATTGCGGCTAACTGCGCCACGGTATCCTTGTTGATAGGCTGCAGCTTGATCGCTCGAATTACCCTCTTTTGAGGATCGACCGTCACCTTGCCCAAACCTGGGAAATCCATTCCATCGACGATCGGAGTTCCATTAATTACTAGCTTCGCCAAGTTGACGATAGCTTTACCCGCTTCCAAGGGATTCCAAATGTAGCATTCGCGAATGATACCCTCCATTATGTATTTGCGGGCCTGCGAAGGGGAACAGGTTCCGATCACGGCGATCTGATCCTTCTTGCCCGCTTCCTTCACCGCTTGCGCGGCACCGACCACGCCCGAACTTCCAT
Organism: Verrucomicrobiota bacterium; assembly: GCA_019236035.1. GTDB lineage: Bacteria > Verrucomicrobiota > Verrucomicrobiia > Chthoniobacterales > JAFAMB01 > JAFAMB01. The sequence goes on from JAFAJU010000200.1 coordinate 6,998, forward strand.
AAATCAGCGCCCCTTTTAGATTTGGATGAGCCAGGATCATGTCGTGCGTAATTCTCTTGGTGTCGTCCAGGCTTTCTCCAACCCCGAAACGATCTGCCACCAGGTTCATTTTTGGATAATGCTCTTTCTGGTAGGCGATTGCGTAATCAGCCCAGGCATTGTGCAGGGGAACGGTTAAACCCCCCACGACAACCATATAGTCGCCTTCCTCACCCATATACTTGGCCAGGTTTTGCATGTACAACTCCCCGAATTGCTGATTGTCGATCATCTCGATGTCCCAACTATTGTCCTGTTGATCTGGCGACTCGTGGGTAATGACTGGAATGCCAGCTCCTTGGGCGCGTTTGAACACCGGCACTAGCGCTTTGGCATCGTTCGGGACAACCGCGATGAGCTTCACTTTCTTAGCAACCAAATCTTCTACTACCCGAACTTGTTGAGCCGGATCGGCTGTAGTGGGTCCAACCATGTAAGCATTGAGCCCTGTATCCTTGGCAGCCACTTGAATGCCTTTTTCCATGGCGCTAAACCAAGGAATACCGGCGATCTTCACGACGACAGGCACGTCGCTGTCGGCGGCGTGGCCGGGAATGGTTAAAGAGTGCGTCAAGGACAATAAGGAGCTGACGGCAAGTAGCCTATAAAAACGCAGTTTGATCATAGGTAGGTTTGAGGACAGGAATTTGAGGATTGGGTTTGAGAGAGGGGCTATGGCAAGCGGTCCAAGCCTCGCTACGCGAGGCCGGTCAAAA
>JAFAJU010000475.1 GCA_019236035.1 Verrucomicrobiota bacterium
TGGCCGAATGCACCGCCGAGGAGGCATACGCCTGGAGCGATGGCCGATGTGTGTTTGCCAGCGGCAGTCCGTTTCCGCCAGTCACTTTTGGCGGAAAAATCTTCGTTCCAGGGCAGGGCAATAACGCCTACATTTTCCCCGGCGTCGGGCTCGGTGTGTTAGCCAGCAGCAGCCGGCTCGTTACAGACGAGACATTTCTCACTGCTGCCCGCGCACTGGCCGGCGAGGTGGCCGAATCCGATCTTGCCATAGGCCGGGTTTACCCACCGCTGAACCGTATCCGGGAAGTTTCCGCCAAGATCGCCTTCGCCGTCGCCGATTTGGCGCATCGACGCGGACTCGCTACCGAACGAAGGCCGCCGGATCTGGCCGAACACATCCAGCAGCTCATCTTTCAACCTCATTACGTTGAATACGCATGAAACCACCATGAACGCAGCGCCCTGCAGAGCAAAAGATGGTGAGGGTCAGGCAAGCCCGGAAGAGCCGTTTTTTGGCGACCTGATTGATTGACTTTTAAAAGCGCTCATCAAACCCAAACCGCCGACTAGATGCCGGCCGGTGCGTCGGGCGTAAGGAGACTGCATGATGAGATCAATGGCTGAGCCCGCAGAAACACTGCACATCTTAAAAGATTTCCCTGCTGTTCAAAGGGAGACGTGGGAGAATGCAATTCACGTTGATCTGCAGGGGGCAGATTACAACAAGAAGCTCGTTTGGATCTCAGATGAGGGAATCGCAATCCGTCCCTACTACCGCCATGAGGACATCAAAGAGCTCGAATCGCAAACCCAAGTTGTCCCGGCCTCATTCCCGTTCGTTCGCGGGCGCGGATCGCAAACCTGGAAGCAAGCGGAGCCCCGGGCGGAGATTCTCGCCGATGCGATCCGGGTCGACGCCATACACGAGCAGGGCGGAACGGCAGTCCAGGAGCTTGGTTACGGAATCGCGCTGGGTGTTGAGAGACTAGTTGAACGGTCGCAGCCAGGCGGCGACGTCGATGACGTGGCTAAAAGTGTCCGGTTTGTGTTTGCGATCGGGTCAAACTATTTCTTCGAGATCGCCAAACTACGTGCTGCGCGGATGCTTTGGGCGTGTGCAGTCTCAGCCTTCCAGCCACGGGACGAGTCATGCTGCTTGATGCACGTTCATGCCACCACGGCTTTGTGCAATAAGAGCATCTATGACCCGTTTGCCAACGTCCTGCGCGCCACGACCGAGGCCATGGCGGCGGTAATCGGCGGCTGCGATTCTTTGGAGGTCCGGCCGTTCCGCTTCTCCGACCGACTGGCAATGAATATCCAGAGGTTGCTGCAAGAGGAGTCGCACTTTGATCGGGTCGCGGACCCGGCGGGCGGATCGTATTATGTGGAATGGCTCACCGATGCCCTCGCCAATCAAGGTTGGAGGCTGTTCCAGCAGGTCGAGGCGGAAGGCGGGTATGCAAAGGCTAAGAGCTCCATTGATAATGCCCTCGCGGAGGCGCGGGCCGTAAGAGACAAAGCGATCTCGTCTCGACGCAGGACGCTGGTGGGTGTGAATAATTATCCCGACCTGAATGAGACGATCAGTGAGGCCGTGGAAGTGCCGCCAGGCAGCTGGCGCACCGCGAGCCCATTCGAACGTCTGCGGCTCCAAACCGAGGCGTTTACCCGCGAGCGTGGAAAACGTCCCAAGGTACTCCTGCTTGAACGTGGCGACCTGACGATGAGACAGGCTCGTTCACAGTTTAGCCAAAATTTGTTCGGGTGCGCCGGCTTCGAGATCGACATCTCGCACGAATACGAACGGTCTGACGCCGACCTTATCGTTCTCTGCAGCTCGGATCCCGAGTATCTGGCACTGGCTCAGGAAGTCTGCCCGAAGGTTCAGCAGCCTGTAGTCGTTGCCGGCGATCCGAAAGCTCAGCTCGAGCAACTGAAAGCGGTAGGAGTCCAGGGGTTCATTCACATCCGCTCGGACGCGATTGCGACCCTGACCGAGTGGGAGACGCGGCTCGGGATCGGAGAAGGAAAGAGGTAATCATGTCAAGCATAACAAGACCGGATTTCGCCAAGATCTCGTTGCGTCAAAATACGCATCCACGGCAGCGGGAGAAGCCCGCTTTCAGCTGGACGACCCACGAACAGATCCCCGTCAAGTCATATTACACCACCGAGGACCTTGCAGGGTTGGAGCATCTCGACTACGCCGCCGGGATTCCACCTTTTCTACGCGGACCTTATTCGACGATGTACGTGTTGAGGCCTTGGACAATCCGTCAGTACGCCGGATTCTCAACGGCGGAAAAGTCAAACGCGTTCTATCGTCGCAATTTGGCGGCCGGTCAGAAAGGTCTTTCGGTGGCTTTCGACTTGCCCACGCACCGGGGATACGACTCAGATCATGAGCGGGTCGCGAGCGACGTCGGCAAGGCTGGGGTAGCTATTGATACGGTCGAGGACATGAAGATTCTCTTCAACGAGATCCCTCTTGACCAGATATCTGTTTCAATGACGATGAGCGGCGCCGTTCTGCCGGTGATGGCCTTCTATATCATAGCGGCCGAAGAGCAGGGAGTCCGGACGCAGCAACTGACCGGGACGATCCAGAATGACATTCTGAAGGAGTTTATGGTCCGGAATACCTATATCTATCCACCCGCACCCTCGATGAGGATTGTCGGGGACGTTTTCCGGTACGTCTCGGCGAATATGCCGAAATTCAACTCCATTTCAATCAGCGGCTACCATATGCAGGAGGCAGGCGCGACTGCCGATCTTGAATTAGCCTACACGCTGGCCGACGGCCTGGAGTACCTGCGGACCGGCATCGCGGCGGGCCTTGATATCGACGATTTTGCCCCACGTCTCAGCTTCTTCTGGGCCGTGGGAATGAATCATTTCATGGAGATTGCCAAGCTGCGGGCGGCGCGAGTGCTCTGGGCTAAGATCGTGAAGGGTTTCAATCCGAAGAAGGCAAAGTCAATGGCACTGCGAACGCATTCACAAACTTCGGGCTGGAGCCTGACGGCACAAGACCCGTCGAACAACGTTGCCCGGACGTGCATCGAGGCGATGGCCGCGGTGCTCGGGCACACCCAGTCGCTGCACACGAACGCCTTGGATGAAGCGATTGCGCTTCCGAGCGACCATTCGGCGCGAATCGCGCGGAACACTCAGCTTTACCTTCAGCTGGAAACCGGCATTACCCGCGTAGTGGATCCCTGGGCAGGCAGTTACTACGTAGAATCGCTGACCGACTCCCTTATGCAGAAAGCCTGGAGCCTCATCAGCGAGGTGGAAGAGCAGGGTGGAATGACCCGATCAATTGAAATCGGGCTGCCGAAGCGCCGCATCGAGGAGGCGGCCGCGCGCCGCCAGGCGCAGATCGACTCAGGTGAGGAAGTCCTCGTCGGAGTGAACAAGTATCCACCGGAAGTCGAAGACACGCTGCAGATCCTGGAAGTCGATAATCGTGCCGTGCGCGCGAGTCAGATTCGCCGGCTGAATGAGATAAAGAACTCGCGCAACCAAGCGGCGGTGAACGAGGCCCTCCAAGCGCTTACCAAGACAGCGGAAACGGGAATTGGCAACCTGCTGGAATGTTGTGTAAAAGCTGCGCGGTTCCGCGCGACACTTGGCGAGATCTCTATGGCAATGGAAAAAGTGTTCGGGCGCTTTCAAGCTGTCAGCCAATGCATTACTGGCGTTTATGCGCACACGAGCCAGGGCGATCCCGGCTTCAACAAGGCGCGGAATATGGCAAACGAGTTTGCCAACCGCGAAGGGCGCCGACCTCGCATTCTCGTCGCCAAGGCGGGCCAGGACGGCCATGACCGGG
>JAFAJU010000497.1 GCA_019236035.1 Verrucomicrobiota bacterium
GGGTCTCTGTGTGTATCTGATTCTTGGCTGCGGCGTGCGGAGTCAGGCTAACCTGACTCCGCCTTGCCGATCTTGCTGTGGGGCGCGCAAGCTCAGTGGTGGTGGTCTTTCTTGTGGGCGTTTTCCTGTTCCACCCGCGCACTTCCCTGCAGCCGGATATCGCGCGAGGAGGCGCCGACGTAGACCCCAAGTTTTCATATTTGAGCAGCATCGATATGCTGCGTCGGCCCGCTGGTTTTGCTGGCACTTGGGAGGCATACAACCTGTCACTCTTGATGTGCAAATTATGACCTGCGCGGTTTGTCCAATCACGGTCAAACTAGAACGGACGAGCAAATGAAAGCTCATGGCCATCAGGATCGGGCATATGAAAATAACGTTCGCCCCACGAGGCATCTTGTGGGCTGTCTGGATAAAAGCCCTTTTCCATGAGGTATGTCCAGAAACGGTCAACATCAGAAACGTGAAAAATCAACCGCCCCCACTGGATACCAGCATTGCCGTGTTCGAGGTTCAGAATCGTATCCCCGTCTTTTGTGCGGAGCGATGTGAAATATGAGCCTTCGCCGCCATAGATGATCTCAAGGCCCAAGACATCTTTGTAGAAGCGAACGGATGCCTCCATGTTCGCAACCCGAAGGGTAACCGCAGAAATCTTCTCAACCATAAAAGCACAGGCGCTAAACGATAACGACGGGAAATCTAGGAGTTATTGCCTGCAAGTTGAACTGGGTCATTGTTCATTTGTTCAGAAGGTGCTTCGTCATGATTCCAATCAATTGCTTGCCGGAGTTTGGTTCCTCTCCTTTTGGAATCAAGTTTTCTTCTGCCACGGTTCTTCTGCTGAGCCTCGTCGTCCCATTGCTCGCTGATCAGACACCTGCCCCTCACCTCCTCTGATCGAACAGAAACACTTAGACGCCTTGACGGCGGCCATTCAACGAGATTGGTTCGATTACAAAACAGTTTACCGCAGCAGCAATCTTACAGCTAAAAGAACAGGGTAAGCTTTCTTTGGACGACACTTTGGCTAAGTATGTCCCTAATTTTCCGCACGGCTCAGAGATCAGCATTCGGCAACTGCTGAACCGTGTTCGAAACGATTTTTCCGGCTCCTCCTCCTGTTGACCCAGCTCTCCCGGCAGTCGGAGAGAATCCCGAGGTGACGAAACGGTTTACTCAACTTCTGAATGATTTACTCGAGGGGAGGGTCGAATCGAGACGGCTTTCGCCCGAGCTACTCACTAAGGTATCGTCGGAAAAGCTCCAAAGCTTTGCCGCTAGGTTCAAGCCTTTCGGAAGACCCGTAAGATCGTTTTCAAAAAGCAATCGAACAGCGAGCATGACAATATTTACGTCTACCGAGTCAGTTTTCCGGAGGAGCACTTGAACTTTGTCCTGCAAATTAACAAGACGTCAGCCTTATCGACACCTTCTTTCCACCGATATCGCTCAGAGATTAGAACAACAGTCTGGCAACCGTTCCGCTGGCTTTTTACGCGAGATTCTTCGGAAGTACGTCGATTTTTTTTTGCATCCAGACCGATGAAATGGCCGTCCCTTCATTCCCGTTAAACGTCCTCGAAAGAATCTGCGATGTTCTGGCAGATAGCAATCTCTCAAATAATCGAAAGTTGCCGCCGGTGATGCGGATCACACTCGTGACTGCTTGCGAATGCAGTACTGGAAGGCTCACCCCTGGAGTGGCTCAAGGACTGCGGCATAAAAACCGTGGCCATGGAATCGACCGGCGTTTACTGGATCCCCTTGTTCCAGAAGCTCGAAGAGGCTGGTTTGGAAGTACTGCTGGTCGATGCGCGGCAGGCCAAGCATGTGCCTGGACGTAAGAGCGATGTCCAAGATTGCCAGTGGCTACAGCAGTTGCACAGCTACGAATTGCTACGAGGGGCTTTTCGGCCCGAAGACTCCATTTGCCGCTTACGCAGCTTGCAACGACATCGCAAAAGCTTGGTTGAGCGCGGCGATGGCAGGCCGCGCAAGAGAAAGCCCAGAGAAGCCATCTTGAGCTGGATACAAAAGGACTTGAGCACCGCAGCATGTTTCTATAAGAAGCATCGCTGCGACTTCAGAGCGCAGACAAAGCCCGGAAAAAGGGCGCGAGGATGGAATCAATCAAATAACAAAATCAGTCGCTAGAAACAAACCTACGAGAGATGCACAAAGACGATCAGAGTTGGTGCGGCGTAATGAAACGTTCGCGCCTAACGTTCATAGCCGGCTTCGCTTTTATGGGAGCCATAGATTTTGCGGGCACTGCCACCAACGCAGCAGATGTCGGCAAAGGCAAAGTTGTCGGTTATTACATGGATGCCGCGGATGACTATTACAAAGCAGCCTTTCAAGTATTCAAAACGCTCGGTACCAAGGCCGGGTGGCAGGTCCTGGATGCCGTTGGACAAGGAACTGCCCCGGAACAAATAGCTGCGGTTGAAAACTTCATTACCCAGAAAGTTGATGCAATCGTTGTCGTTCAGAATTCACCGGAGACAACGTCGGAATGTCTGAAAAAGGCGCTTGCCGCCGGGATCCCAGAATTTCACACAAGCCATCGACCGCCAATCGAACCGGGGCTCGCCGGCTATACCACCTTCGACTTTGTTGCCGACGGCGAAGCCGCGGGGCAATCGGCAATGAAGCATGGTGTTAAAAGGCTGGTGATGATTGAAGGCAAACTCGGTCAAGGCAGTGCGGCCGGCCAGACGCAAGGTTTTCTGCAGGCATACAAGAAGGCCGGCAAAGACATCGGCAGTCTCCTTGATAGCGTCGGCATCAAAGGTGCCGGGGGTAAAGATCTGCAAGTCGTCTTCTGGGGATCCGGCAACTGGTTTGCGGATCCAGCGAAAAAAGTGATGGCAGATGCCATCACTACCCTGGGACCGGATGGCTTTGACGGCGCCTACGTTCAGAATGATGAAATGATGACTGGCGCATTGCAGGCTATGGAAGAAGCAGGGCTGGATTCGAGCAAGTACTGGCTCGGGGCCAGCAATGGAAAAGAAAAGTCCTGGGATTGGGTAGCGCAAGGCAAAACCACGATGGATGTCAATCAATGCCCTACCCTCGAAGCTGACATTCTATTTCAGGAGGTGAGTGCCTACTTCGATAAAAAGCCCTACAAAAAAGGGGTCTTCGTAAAGTTCATTC
>JAFAJU010000588.1 GCA_019236035.1 Verrucomicrobiota bacterium
TCCTCAACATCCCTCAGAATTACAGCCAGATTGTTATCGGCATGGTGGTGATCGCTGCCGTGCTGCTCGACCAGCTTAATGCTTGGGCCACAAAACGCCGGCTGTTGGCTAGAACCAGTTCCATAAAGAAGGAAATGGCTAGGGCCGGCGATACACCTGTTTCTTTGAAGCCCAAAACCACATAAAATCTAATGGCTTTTCTAACGGCTGAACACATTTCCAAAACTTTTCCCGGGGTACGTGCCCTGGACGACGTTTCTGTGGAATTTGAGAAAGGCTCGATCCACGCGCTGATGGGAGAGAATGGTGCGGGTAAGAGCACTCTTGGTAAGATCATCGCGGGCGTTTATTCGCCTGATCGGGGCGTCCTGAAAATTGAGGGCCAGGAAATTAAACCGACTGACCCTCGCATCGCCCAGCAATTAGGGATCGCCCTTGTCCATCAGGAACTGGCTTTTTGTCCTAACATGACTGTGGCAGAGAACCTTCTGCTCGGAGGATTTCCGACAAACGGAGGGTTCATGGACTGGACCAAGCTCAAAGACAAGGCGCGGGCCTTGCTGAGCGAGATTGGGGCCGATATTGATGTTGATGTCCCGCTCGCTGAACTCACGACCGGTCAGGAGCAAATGGTCCAGATCGCTGGTGCGGTCGGCGTGAATGCGCGCATTATTATTTTTGATGAACCGACGAGTTCGTTGTCAACCAACGAGAGCGAGCATCTCTTCCAATTGATGGCCCGACTGAAAGAACGCGGAGTATCCATGCTGTACGTGTCCCACCGCATGGACGAGATCTTTCGGATCTGTGACACGATTACCGTCTTGCGCGATGGCAAACATGTCGCAACCGAGCCCATAGCCAAAACCAGTCGAGACCGGTTGATTCGGCAGATGGTTGGTCGTGAAGTCCTGCTGACGCGACCGAAACACCTTGATCTGGAACCCGGCGAGGAAATCCTGCGAGTCGAAAACCTTTCTTCCACGGGAAAATTTGAGAATGTCTCATTCAACGTGCGCCGCGGGGAGATTGTCGGAATGGGTGGTCTGGTGGGAGCGGGCCGGACGGAAGTAGCGACTGCGATTTTTGGCTTGGATAATCGCGCGACCGGGAACGTGTTTATCAAAGGAAAAAAAATGGGTCTGGGCAACGTTAGCACGGCGATGCGTCGTCGTATCGGGTTCTTGCCAGAGGATCGCAAACGGTCGGGATTGGTGCTCGGCATGAACATATCGGATAATGTCTCCCTGGCTCACATCGACCACTTTAGTAAATTTGGATTCGTCGATCGGAACCGTGAGGTTACAGAAGTCGAGAAACTGACTAAACGGCTCCGCGTAAAGGCGCCCTCTCTCGAATCGATCACCGCGGGTCTCAGTGGCGGCAACCAGCAAAAGGTGGCTTTAGCGAAATGGATGGTGCGTGCTTGCGACCTGCTGATTGTGGATGAACCGACCCGGGGCGTGGACGTTGGAGCGAAAGCGGAGATCTATCAGCTACTGGATGAAGTCGCGTGTCAGGGTCTGGCGATTTTGATGATTTCTTCTGAGCTACCGGAACTGCTGAACCTCGCCCGACGGATCGTCGTGCTCAGGGAAGGATTCGTAACCGGCGAACTTTCGCACGAAAAATTCACGCAAGAAGCAGTGTTGCACCTTATGGCATGAGATTTTTGGTGGCGCGGCTCTAGCCTGCATCGCTCACAAATCTTTGAAGGTTTGTGAGCGATGCAGGCTGGAGCCGCGCCACCAAAAATCTAAATACGAACAAACAAAGATCCTGAAAATGCCTAACCGATCCCCCCTCAGAGCGCTCGTTATCCTAATGGTCATTTCGCAAGCGCCTTTTTCCGTTAAAGCCGCCGAAAACAGCCTGGAAGTTTTCTCCTGGTGGACGTCCGGAGGCGAGTCTGCCGCGCTCAGTGCTCTGTTTGATGTTTATAAGAAACAAGACCCGGGCGTTGAAGTTATCAATGCAACCGGTGCGGGTGGCGGTGGTTCTGCTGCGCGCCCGGTATTACAAACGCGCCTCGCCGGTGGCAATCCGCCCGACACTTGGCAAAGTCATCCTGGCTGGGAGTTGCTGGATCAATACGTAGAACCCGGTTATT
>JAFAJU010000025.1 GCA_019236035.1 Verrucomicrobiota bacterium
CCCTCAAATTTCGCCGTCAAATCCGGATCATCTTTGTTCGATTTGCCGCTCGGCATTTTGAAATCGAAAACGCTGACCCCAAATCGACGAATTCCCTCGTAACTACGTCCATCGGTAGCGCCAACCATCACGGGTTTATCGGTCGATTTCTCTCTGCCGAGGTAGATCATCACATGCGTAATCGGGATATCCCGCTCGGTCCTGTACGTACCAGACCAAAACATGAGATCGCCCGGCTTGAGGTCATCGAGTTCGAAAGATTCGCCACTTCGACTCAACACCGCGTGAAAATCGCCGTTTTTGCGTACCCAGACATATTGCTCGCTTGAATCTCTTGGCACATCTTTATAGCCGGCATTGCTCAAGACGTAGTAGATGAATCCTGAGCAATCCATTCCGCCTTCAGCGGGATCCGCAGAGCCATATTTGTAGCTCAAATTCCGTTCGGTGAGCCCAAGCGCGTTGCGAATCAATTGTTGAACCGGTAGCGGCTGTGACCCGAATTCCCGCAGCGATTCCGGCTTTATGCTAGCCATCGGAGCCGGGTTTGCGGGGATGTTCGTCGGACCGGAACCACCAGCAATTGCGGATGTGGAGGGGCTTGAAGCTGGCTTTTCGGACTCCGCGGCTGAATTGTCGGACGCCTCAGATTTTGCACTCGGCGACGCCTCCGGCGAAACAGACGGCTTAGCTTTTGTCTTCTTCGAGAGCGAATGTTTGGAAGACGATTTTCGGTGACTCTTCGGTGTCGGGCTTGGGCGATCGCTAGCCTCTTCCGTAAAAGTGTTCTTCACATTGTTACTGAATCGGTTCAGCGAATGATAAACGTTACTCCAAATCTGGTCGTCGCCCCGGGCCAACGCTAAGGGTAGACAGAAAACTAAACAGATGACGAGGAGCCGACCTATCATGTCTCCGCAATTTGATCCAATAGATGCCTATTTAGACGAATTCCGCCGTAAAAGTTTTCAACCGCAAAGTTCTCGTTCGGGGAGTGAACCTTGCAGTCTGGCAATGCCAGCCCCAGAAACAGTGTATCGATACCGAAGACATCCTTGAACGATTGGGTAATTGGAACGCTTCCTCCCTCGCGGATAAAGGCGACAGGCTGCGTGAATGTTTTGCTCAGCGCCTTTTGCGCGGCTTTTCCAAACGCCGAGTCCGGCTTCACCAGATATGGCCTGCCTTCCTGCTGGTAAACGATTTCTAATTCCACCGAATCCGGACACTGCTGTTTCAAGAATTCAGCGATGACCGGCCTCAACTCGGACGGATCCTGGTTCGGCACCAGGCGAAACGAAAGCTTAGCCCTCGCCTTGCTCGGTACAATGGTTTTTGGCCCCTCTCCTTGATACCCGCTCCCAAAACCGTTGACCTCTGCGGTTGGCCGGGCCCACACTCGCTCCAGAAATGTATAGCCGTGCTCGCCCGAAAGCCGTGGAGAACCGGTCGTGGCCAGCCAACTTGCCTCTGTAAAGGGAAGTTTGCTCCAAAGATCTCGTTCCCAGCCTTCTAATGACACAACCCGATCATAAAAACCGGGAATCGCTACCCGACCGGAGTCGTCGTGAAGCTTCGCAACGATCCGGCTCAATACGGTCGCAGGATTTGTCACGGATCCACCAAAGATCCCGGAATGAAGATCTGCAGCCGGTCCCCGCAATCGGACTTCCATGCATAGAATCCCTCGCAATCCGTAAGTAAATGTCGGGATCCCAGGAGCCACCATCCCAGTATCGGATACCGCCGCGACATCAGCCTGCAAAGCCGATCTGTGCTCCTTTAGAAAGGCTTCCAGATTCGGGCTGCCGATCTCCTCTTCGCCTTCCACTAGAACGATGAGATTTACCGGCAGGTCACCACGCTCCTTCAGGGTCGATTCAATGCCGAGAATATGGGCTAAAATTTGGCCTTTGTTGTCCGTCGCTCCGCGGGCGAAGACTTTGTCTGCTTTGACGACCGGCTCGAATGGAGGCGAGTCCCAGAGGTCCAACGGATCGGGCGGCTGAACATCGTAGTGGCCATAGATGAGAACAGTCTTCCGGCCCGATTGCCATTCGTTGCGCGCAACCACAACCGGGTGACCCGGTGTTGGATATTTCCTCGCCTCAAGCCCGATCTTCTGGAGTCTCGTGGTTAACCACGCCGCACATGCATCGACATCACTGTTGAATCGGCTGTCAGCAGAAACGGACGGGAATCGCAAGAATTCGAAAAGGTCGTCGAGAGGATTCATAAGTTTGCCGTTAGCTGAAAGTAGCATAGGCTTCCAGTTTGTTTTCACTTGGCTGACGCCTCACGCCCCGACGGGCTGGAAGCCTGTGCTACATTTTACCCACGCAAAGAATCCAGAAACCAAAGGTCAACGAACCCGGTGCTAACCCCAACATGTTGAGGTTTCTCTCGCGCCTTGCTCAATCCATTGTACTTTCGTCTTGTCAGCGTGCCCGTCCATAACTAGCCTTGTCATCAAAATTCTTATGTACCTGCAATCGCTGGAG
>JAFAJU010000344.1 GCA_019236035.1 Verrucomicrobiota bacterium
GTTACCGGTCATGGTCGAGGCGCTTCCGTGTCAGGGCCTGTCGCGGATCCCCAATCCACTGGCGCCGGAGGCCATGGCTTCGGCCGCCCGAATTGCGTTCGAACTTGGTGCGGACATTGTTAAAGCCTATTACACTGGGACGACCGAAGGTTTTCGCAAAGTGACGCTCAATTGTCCGGTGCCCACACTCATAGCCGGCGGGTCGAAGATGGACACTGAGAGAGCGGCTCTGGAGGTCGTGTACGGCGCAATGCAGGGCGGAGCGAAAGGGGTCGTGTTCGGACGGAATATCTGGCAGAGCCGCAACGTTGCCGGCACGGTTGCGGCGCTGCGGGCTATCATTCACAGCGGTGCCTCTGTCGATCAAGCGGCGGAGATGTTGTAATCGAAAGCGCCCGGAAGGGTCGCACTTTTCCGTGCGACCGGCGATTGCCGCGCAACAAGCTAGACGGCAACACCGGTTGCGCTGGGCAGCGACCCTACTGCTGCCAATCATGAAGAACCCTGCCTTAGTTGGTGTCGATGTCGGGACGACCCGGACCAAATGCCTGATTATTGATGCTGCTGGAAAAATCCTGGCCCTCGCCAGCGCGCCGACCGTGGAATTTCATCCGCGTCCAGACTGGACTGACTACGACGGAGAAGCCATCTGGCGATGCGTCTGCGAAACGATCCGCTCGGCCATGGGCCAATTGGAGGATCCCTACCGCGTCCAGGCAATCGCAGTAGCCAGCGTCGCCGAATCGGCCGTCCCGGTCGATAGATCGGGTGAGCCGCTCGACCGAGCAATAGCGTGGTTTGATCTTAGGACAGCCGGCGAGTTTGCCTGGCTGGCCGAACAGATCGGCACTGACCGGCTTTTTTCCGTTTCGGGTCTGAATCCGGATACGATCTTCGGTCTTTGTAAGCTGCTGTGGTTCAAAAAAAATCGACCGGAAGCTTTCCCAAAACTGTGGCGTTGGTTGAACATTGCCGATTACGTCGCGTTTCGGCTGAGCGGTGTTGCAGTTACCGACTACAGTCTCGCGTCCCGAACGCTGGCGTTTAACTTGTTCGATTATCGGTGGGAAACGGCGCTCCTGAGAGAAGTTGGGTTAAGTGAAGACATTTTTGCTGAACTTTCTCCAAGCGGTTCATTGCTGGGCGAGATTTCTGCGGAAGCGGCGAAGGCGTCTGGCTTGCCGAAGCACACTCGAGTCGGAGTGGGCGGTCACGATCACATCGTTGGTGCCTTCGGAGCGGGAACCCTGCGTCCCGGGGTTCTGCTGGACAGTCTCGGCACCTCCGAAGCACTGCTCTTTTCGGTCGAGCAACCCGTACGTGATTCCCGATTCCCTTCCGCCGGCTTGGCTCAAGGTGTCATTGAGATTCGCAGCCGACACTTTTATCTGACCGGCGGAATCTATACTTCGGGCGCCGCTATCGAATGGTTTCGCCATTCATTGGCAGCTGAAGTCGAATATTCAATCTTGGTCAACGGGGCAGAAAAGGAACAGCGCGGAGCGGTTTGCTTCATTCCGCATCTTCGCCGGAGTTTGACGCCGGTGCCGGACGTGAAGGCGCGGGGGGCTTTTCTCGGACTGACTGCCGCTACGAGCCGTGCAGCGCTTTTTCGTGGGATTTTGGAGGGCTTGGCGTTTGAGGCGCGCAGCGCACTTGATGGGATGTTGGCATTTCCGAACACGACTTATCCATCCGAGATTCGGCTGATAGGCGGTAACACCGCGAACGCACTCTTCATGCGTTTGAAGGCGGCGGCGTTTGGACGCCCAATCGATCTGGCGCCGATAACCGAATGTACGAGTTTTGGCGCTGCTCTGCTGGCTGGGCTGGCTGCCGGTATTTTTGCAACTGAGGATGAGGCACAGAAGGCGATTGGGCCTATCCATGAACGTATTGCTCCAGATCCCGAAGACGCGGATTTCTACGAAAAGTTATATCAAGAGATTTATCGGCACATCTATAGCGCGTTGCGGCCTCTAAATCACCGGTTGCATGAACTGACGGCGCCCTAGCCCGCAAAAATCACGCGGTGGGAGAATCGACGAGCTCATTGCGGGCTAGAAAGCTCTTCCCAAAAAGCAGCGGAATTGTCCGGCGAAGCCGGAAGATTCTGCTGTTTGAGCCTGGATCGCTCACAAATCTCTAAAGATTTGTGAGCGATCCAGGCTAGCGGAAACCCTGGACGGCTCGATCGTAATGCGCTTGTTTAACCGGGCATGTGCAGATGAATCGGCTAGTTATTTGTGACGACTTTTGGTTGGTGAGCGCTCGGACAGTCCGGGTGGTAAACGCCTCCCTCGTATATCGGGACGGATCTCGTGAGCCAGAGACATTTTGAGCCACTTTCCGGAGGGCGCTCCCGGGTTGATTGGGGGATCACCGTTTTAATGATCAC
>JAFAJU010000007.1 GCA_019236035.1 Verrucomicrobiota bacterium
GCAAAAGGTCGTCATCGAACTGGTCTTGAGTCGCGAGGGCGCGACGAGTGCAGTCATCGCCACGGTGACCCCGGACGAACTCGAATCGAGCGGCTTTCGGATTTCGATTTCAAATCAAACCAGTCAAGTCTATTTGCTTCGACCCAGACACGCGCCTGGAATGAATTGAGCGAAAGAGACAAGGTTCCGCTTGTTCGATTGTAGCCCGGGGAATCCTCGACGGCCGTGGCTCCGGCCTTCGTCCAACTCGTAGCGGAACCGGCGTTCGATCGTGTCCCGGCTGCAGTGAAAATGCTGGGCGATCACTTCGGTGGTGCACCCGATCATCGCCATCTGGCGCCCCAAAAAATTTTTGGTTGCGAGTGCCATCTTATCGACAATGCGCGACCGCTTGCCCTCAATCTGTTGGCATGTGAGCCTTTCAAGTCACCCTAAAGGGTTATTCCCCTCGATTTGAATATTGTTTAAGAAGCTGTTTCAATTGACTAGTTTACTTTTCAATCGGAGAGCCCCAGTGAAACCGGAAGAAGGTGTAATGATGGACGAAACCGCTCGATTTCATACCACGCGGTGGAGCGTCATCATGGTCGCAGCGCAGGACGACACCGGAGCAGGCAAGGCGGCGCTGGCGAAGTTGTGCCAGCTGTATTGGTATCCGCTCTATGCCTTTGCTCGCCGTCGGGGCTATCCGCCGCACGATGCCCAGGATCTCACCCAGGGATTTTTTGTGCAGATATTAGAGAATCGAACCTTCGCTCGCGCTGACCAACTCAAGGGCAAATTCCGGTCATTCCTATTGGCCTGTTTCCAGAATTACCTCTCGGTCGAGGCTCAGAGGGCGCGCAGCCAAAGACGGGGCGGAGACCGCGAGTTTGTGTTTCTCGATATGGAGACCGCGGAGAGCCGCTATGAGCTGGAACCTGTTGATCAACTGACCGCACAGAAAATCTTTGATGCACGATGGGCTGTGACTTTGCTTGGGGCCGCAATGACCCGGCTACGCGTGCAGTACGAGATCCAGGGTAAACTAGCCATATTCGAAGGCTTGAAGGCTTTTCTCGACCCGGCCAAAAGCAGCGAGCCGCTCTCGTACGAACAGGCCGCCGGCGCGCTTGGGGTGGGCCTGGGCGCGGCTAAGACGTTGATCCATCGGCTGCGAAAACAGTATTCCGCCTTGGTGCGGGAAGAGATCGCCCGCACGGTTTCAGACCCTCGTGAAGTTGATCAGGAAATTCATGCGCTTTGCGAGGCCCTGATCGCAGCGGAAGGGCGGTGACACGGCATGAAACCCGGAGAATCAACCGGTGAGTCGGAACAGCCGCCTGCAGGGCCGGCTCGAGTCTGCAGAATTTGCGGTACAACACTGGCCACCAGCAATTCGACCGAGTTTTGCCCGGTCTGTGTGCTTCGAAGCGTGCTTGAAGCCGAATCGGATTTGCCCGCACCGGAGCGAGATCTCGAGCGCGCGGCGCCACCCTCAGCAGCACATCAGTTTGAGCATTACCAGCTCGTGATAAACGAGGATGGTTCCCCTCTTGAATTGGGTCGCGGCGGCATGGGTATCACCTATAAGGCGGTCGATGTCAATCTTGGGTGCTTCGTCACGCTAAAGGTTATTAACACGCGCTACCTCGACCAGGAGTCGGTGCGCTTGCGATTCCTCCGCGAGGCCCGTGCAGCTGCTCGACTGCGGCATCCTAATGTTGCCTCGGTCTTCCATCTCGGGATGAGGGGTGCAGACTATTTTTACGCGATGGAGTTTGTTGAGGGCGAAACACTTGATCACCTGATCAAACGCGACGGGCCCCTCGCAACCGGTTTGGCGCTGGAAATCGTTGATCAGGTCGCTGCGGCTTTAGGTGCGGCCCACAAACAGCAAATCATTCATCGCGATATCAAACCGAGCAATCTGATGGTGGCGTTCGACGAACATCAGCGCGTCATCGTAAAAGTTATCGACTTTGGTTTGGCCAGGGCCGCGCTCAGTTCCGAGATTGATCCGGCGCTCTCGGTGCCCGGCGTCTTCGCTGGTACACCCCATTTCGCCAGCCCCGAGCAGTGCGCGGGTGGAGAGACGGATATTCGGTCGGATCTTTACTCACTGGGTATTACTCTGTGGCAAATGCTGACCGGCAAATTGCCTTTTGACGGTGGTATTGCGCAGATAGTCGATCAGCATCTGCGCGCCCGATTGCCCCTTCAACAACTGGAGCAGTCGCCGCAACCAGTTGTCGCCCTGCTCAAATCTTTGCTGAGTAAAGATCCCGCCGGTCGCCCAAAGAATCCTGCCGAGCTCCGAGTCATGGTGCAAGAAGTGAAGGGCGCTCTGGAGGCCAGGCGTTCGGCTGACCTCCGAAGCCTCCCAGTGGGGGCAGATAAGGGCGGCAGAATTCAGGAGGCGATGCTCCGCGAGCCCGGTCTTTTGGAGATGCCGGGTTACGCCCGCGGGGTTCTATCCGAACAGTGGGATTTTAGTTCTTTCCTCGTCGCGAAGCTCAAAGGTTTCACCGGCCGACAGTGGCTCTTTCAGGAGATTGACGAATGGCGCGGAAAAGGCTCGCAGCCTGCGCTGTTGATTATAGGGGAGACGGGCGTGGGGAAATCGGCGATTGTCGCCGCGCTGGTTAATGAGAATCCTGGTGGTCAGGTCCTCGCGTATCATTGTTGTCGGGCTGACACGCCCGCTACACTTGAACCGGCCGCTTTCGTGCGTGGCTTGGCAGCCATGTTCGCCGGGCGGTTGAGCGATTACGCCGCGCTGTTGCAGGAGTCCGCCATTGCCAATGCCCTCCAATTTGCCGACACCGACCCGGCAAGCGCGTTCGAGGGCGCCATTCTAACCCCGCTCCACAAGATCCGGTGGCCGGCAGACGATCGGTGCTACTTGCTTATCGATGCCCTTGACGAAGCCTTGATGCGCGCTAAACGACCGACGATCGTCGATGTACTTTCCACGCGTCTCAGCCTCCTCCCTCCGTGGGTGGGCATCGTTGCTACCACGCGAAGCGAGCCGAGCGTCCTCGGCCAGTTGCGGAGTTTGCGCGCCCACACCTTGGACGCTCAAGATCCGCGTAACCAGGACGACGTACGCCGCTTCATCCAGCGCCGCCTCGCTGAGCCCATCCTGCTCGCCAAGGCGGAGGCCGGAAACAGGCCCCTGCGAGATCTCGTCGAAAGTCTCATGAGGTCGAGCGCGGGTAATTTTTTGTTTGTCACCACGGCGCTCGATGCAGTCGAAAGCGGCCAACTCGGGTTCGACCAGATTGAGAAGTTACCGCCCGGATTGAGCAGCCTGTATCAAATCTTTTTTGACCGTCTGTTTCGCGACTCAGGGATCGATCAGGGCCCGTTACGCCGGATCCTCGAAACGTTAGCGGCTGCGCGCGAACCGCTGACTCGCTCTCAAATCGCTGCTACCACTGGCCTGGATGCGGAAGAAGACCTCCCGAGTGGTCTGTCTCGTCTGGCATCTTTCCTGACCGTCTGTGAGGGACGATATGCGTTTTTCCACCGATCGCTGTTCGACTGGTTAACGGGCTGGGATACTCGGGATGACCGGCCTTTCGCCGGCCCGTACTACGTCAGCCTGAAAAAGGGCCGGGCGCGTTTGGCCGATCGATGCTGGGCAGAGTACGAGCGCGGGCCTTTGCAAGCTTCCCTTTACTGTCTTCGGCATCTCGCTGGCCATCTCCACGAGGTCGATCGTGACCAGGACGCACGCCGTGCGCTTCTTAATTTCGATTTCCTCCAGGCCAAATTGGACGCCGTAGATGCGAACGCACTCATTGCGGATTACGAGTACCTGCTAGACGACCCGGACTTGCAGCGGGTGCAATCGGCCATCCGCCTTTCCGCGCATGTTCTGACTCGCGACCCCCGGCAATTGGCGGGGCAACTAACCGGGCGTTTGCTTGGCAACAGGGCATCTGCCATTCAAACCCTCCTGCACCAGGCGAGTGAAAAGGTCCGCGTGCCGTGGCTCCGGCCGTTGCGACCTACTCTGACCCCACCGGGCGGATCACTGATTCGTACCCTTGAGGGCCACACAAGCGTGGTGACGGCCGTCGCGGTGACGCCTGACGGTCGCCGCGCCGTGTCGGCATCGCGGGACCGGACATTGCGGGTATGGGACCTTGGAAGCGGCCAGGTCGTGCGCACCCTTGAAGGGCATATCAAGGCCGTTACGGCTGTGGCCTTAACACCCGATGGATACGGCGCGGTCTCGGCTTCCCGGGACGGAACGCTGCGGCTGTGGGATCTGGAAAGCGGCCGCCTCATGCGCACGCTCGAAGGCCATACGGAACGAGTGACCGCCGTAGTAGTCACACGCGATGGTCGCCGTGTTGTGTCGGCGTCGGGTGACCGGACGCTTCAAGTGTGGGATCTGGAAAGCGGCCAACCGTTATGTACCCTGAAGGGCCATGCCGAACGAGTGACCGCCGTGGCTGTAACGCCTGATGGGTCACGCGCAGTTTCCGCCTCGGATGATCGAACCCTCCGCGTCTGGGACCTGGAAAACGGCCAACTATTGCGGACGCTCGCGGGCCACACAAACGTCGTGACCGCCGTGGCCACAACGCCTGACGGGCGCTGCGCCGTGTCGGTTTCGCGCGATCGCACAATCCGCGTGTGGAACTTGGGGGACGGCCAAATCAAGCGGACACTGGAGGGCCATGCAAACGCAGTCACCTCCGTGGCCATAACACCCGACGGTCGTCGCGCCGTGTCTGGTTCCGGCGACCGGACGCTGCGTGTATGGGATCTGGAAAGTGGACGGGTCGTTCGCACACTGGAAGGTCACACCGAGCGCGTTACGGCCGTGGCGGTGACCCCCGGAGGCCGCCGCGCAGTCTCCGGATCGTACGATTACACCGTCCGGTTGTGGGACTTGGAGAGTGGTCAAACGGTGGATGCGCTGGAAGGTCATACAGAGCGGGTCACCGCCATAGCGATTTTGCCGGACGGGACCCGAGCCATCTCGGCTTCCTATGACAGGACTTTACGAACCCTGGATTTGCAGACCGGCCAGACTCTGGCCAGACTCGAAGGCCATACCAAGGCGGTCACGGCCGTTGCCGTGACTCCGGACGGACATCGCGCGCTATCGGCCTCGTGGGATCGAACCTTGCGCCTCTGGGCAGTCGAGAGCGGGCAACTGCTGGGCACCCTGGCCGGTCATACCGGCGTTGTCACCGCGGTGGCGATAGCACCCGGCGGCCGCCATGCGGTCTCAGCCTCCTGGGACCGTACCCTGCGCCTGTGGGACTTAGAAGCAATGCAAACCGCGCGCACCCTCAAGGGGCATACAGATGGAGTCGCCGCCGTGGCGATAACGCCCGACGGGCGCCAAGCGATATCGGCCTCGCGCAACAGGACATTGCGTCTATGGGACTTGGCCAGCGGCGAAACAGTTGGCGTGTTCCGAGGCCATGCGAACGTGGTGACCGGGGTGGCCATCACGCCCGACGGTCGCTACGCTGTGTCGGCCTCGTTGGATCGAAGTTTGCGCTTATGGGAGCTTGCCAGCGCTCAAACGGTACGCATACTCGCAGGCCACACGGATTGGGTAACTTCCGTGACCGTGACGTCCGACGGTGCACTCGCCGTTTCGACCTCGCGTGACGGGACACTCCGAGTCTGGGACCTGGAGAGTGGAGAGGAGATTGCCGGTTACACCGGAGAGCGTCGCATGATAGCTTGCGCGGTCGCGCCGGACCGGCGGACAATCATTTCGGGAGACGAGTTTGGCCGGCTCCATTTCCTGCGTCTGCATCGCCCACAAATCTCTGAAGATTTGTGGGCGATTTAGGCTATTTGATTTATCGGCCCGTTCGCTTTAATAAAATTGAATCATGGTTTTGCCAGCGCTTGACCTGGATCTGCTGCGGACGCTCCAGCTTGCGATGCAGAGCGGTAGTTTCAAGCAAGCTGCGGAATTGGTTGGACGCACCCAATCCGCGGTTAGCTTGCAAATGAAGCGCTTGGAGCTGCAGGTTGGAGTCCCTTTGTTTCGTCGAGACGGCCGTTCATTGGCGCTCACCGAGGCCGGCCGCGTCCTGCTCGATTATTCCCAGCGTCTGCTTGCGCTCAATGATGAGGCCATTCAAGCCGCTTCCGGGTGGAATGTACGGGGCCGAGTCCGCGTGGGTTTGCTTCCCGACTTCGCTGAAACAGTATTACCGGCCACGCTGGCCGGTTTTGCACGCGCTCATCCGGCGGTTGAAATCGACGTTCAAGTGGATCGCTCAGCCCGGTTGATCGATGGCATTCGCAAGCGCTCGCTGGAGTTGGCTCTGCTTTTCTCTCTGCCCAGGGATTCATTTAAGGTGCCCATGACCAGGATCGGACAAGTTCCGATGGTGTGGGTTTTGCCGAAAAATCAGGTCATCAAGGCGCCGGTAAAACTGGTTTTATTTGAGCCCCCCTGTGCGTTTCGAGACGCGGCCATCGCTTCCTTGAACCGGTCGCGAACAACCTGGAAGCAAACCTTCAGCAGCCCAAGTCTTGCTGGAACCTGGGCGGCGGTTTCAGCCGGCCTCGGCATTTCGCTCCGCACTCCGATTGGCGTTCCGTCCAGCTTGACCACTGCGACAAGCTTGATTGATGCCCGCCGGCTTCCCTCTATCTGCGTCTCCTTGCTCGAGGACAAAAACGGAGCATCACCCGTGGTCTCGCGACTGAAGGACGTATTTGTTCAGCATCTCCAAGAGCAGGTGGCGATGAATTCAAGATGAGGGATTAGCCTGCATCGCTTAAAAATCTTTAGAGATTTTTAAGCGATGCAGGCTTTCCACGCGACACCTTGAAAACATTCCAGAAAACTGTAACTATTGAAGCCGGCTTTTACTCGGGCCTGGCCGCGATATTTTGATAGCTGGACATATGGATCCCCAAAAAGCTCTTGAGAAATACTTCGGGTTTCGCGAGTTCAGAGAGCCACAAGGCGAGGTCATCTCCGGGATCCTGAACGGAGAGGATGTTTTCGTGGTCATGCCGACCGGTGGCGGCAAATCACTTTGTTACCAGCTGCCGGCCCTGCTGCTGGACGGGGTTACCGTGGTCGTCTCTCCGCTGGTAGCACTAATGAAGGATCAGGTAGACGCGCTGGTTGCACGCGGCCTTTCGGCCACCCTCATTAACAGCACGATATCGCTCGCCGAGCAGCATCACCGGATCCGTCTCATGCGGGATGGCGAGTTCAAGCTGGTGTACATTGCTCCTGAACGATTTCGGAACCGCTCTTTTCTCGAGGCTCTCGGCCAGGTCACCATCGCATTGTTCGCCGTTGATGAGGCCCATTGCATATCTCAATGGGGTCACGATTTTCGACCCGATTACTTCCGCCTCGGTTCAGTACTCGAAGTGCTTGGGCGCCCTCAGGTAGCTGCCTTCACGGCCACGGCAACACCGGAGGTGCGCACAGATATCGTCCAACGTCTTGGCCTGGAAAGCCCGAATATTTTCGTCGCCGGATTCGCACGGCCGAATCTGCGATTCACCGTGACCGAGACGGAGAAAGAGTCCGAAAAGTTTGACCGGCTGCGCGGTTTGATCCAGCGCCATCGGACCGGGATAGTATACTGTGCGACTCGCAAACGCGTTGAACAGGTGAGCGAGTATCTCAGGTTATGGGACGTCCGGGTGGTCAGTTACCACGGCGGCATCGACGACGCCGCTCGCACAGAAGCGCAGAACCTGTTTACGCAAAACGATTGTGATGTGGTGGTCGCCACGAACGCCTTTGGGATGGGTATCGACCGCGCTGACCTCAGGTTCGTAGTTCATTTCGAAATACCCGGCTCATTGGAAGCATACTACCAGGAGGCAGGCCGAGCCGGCCGCGACGGCGAACCGGCCGAATGCGAATTGCTCTTTAACTATGCCGATACGCGGATTCAGGAATTTTTCATCAACGGAAGCAACCCATCGGTTGAACTCATCCGGAGTGTTTATCTGCTATTGCGCAATCTCGCGAATGAGGAGGGCGAAGTTGTGCGATCGATTCAGGATCTCGCTGCTCGACTCGATCAAGAGAACGACATGGCTGTCCATTCCGCGATCACGATTCTCGATCGACACGGAGTCATCGACCGCTACGACATCCCCGGGAAACGAATCCGGGGCACGCGTTTGCTTAAACGCGACCTGCTGCCGTTCCAGCTGCCGATCGACACGGAAGCCTTACGCGAAAAGGAGAAACGGGACAGGGCCAAGCTCAAGGCCATGGTCGACTACGCGTATGGCCGTGAATGCCGCCAGAAGATCATTTTGCGATACTTTGGTGACAAAGAATTCAAGCACTGTGGTGCGTGTGACCGATGTTCGACTGCCCGTGGACACAAACTCAGGCCGCCCACGGACGAAGAGCGATTAGTTGTTCGCAAAGCGCTCAGCGGTGTCGCCCGGATGTGCCATCGGACTAAGGAAGGATTTATGCCACGTTTTGGACGAAACCGCGTGATCCAGGTACTCGTGGGCAGCCAGGGGAAAGAGGTCCTGGACGCACACCTGAACGAACTAACGACGTACGGTTTGTTAAAACAGAAATCGCCTAACTATCTGCATGAGTTGTTTCGAGAGATGGAAGAGGCCGGGTTGATCTACTCGACCGGCGGTCAGTACCCGATGATCGGCCTGACCGAACTTGGAGTTGCGGTGATGCAAAACCTGACCTCATTTAGTCTGGTCTGGCCTGAGGAATCCGGTCGGCGACAAACAAGGAGAGCAGCTCGGCCGCCGG
Source organism: Verrucomicrobiota bacterium (assembly GCA_019236035.1). Lineage (GTDB taxonomy): Bacteria > Verrucomicrobiota > Verrucomicrobiia > Chthoniobacterales > JAFAMB01 > JAFAMB01. The sequence continues at coordinate 8,741 of JAFAJU010000007.1, forward strand.
AGAGTGAAGCGCCCTTTGATGTGGGACTGTTCGAAGCCTTGCGGAGGACCCGCGCAACTCTGGCTCAGGAGCAGGGCGGTGTGCCTCACTACGTTATCTTTCCCGATGAAACCCTGAAGGCCTTTGCTCGGCTGAAGCCAGGTTCACCCGAAATCGCCCGGCGCATTCGGGGCGTCGGCGAGGTCAAAGCAGCAAAGTATCTCGGGGCATTCCTACAGACGATTGCGGACTACGGTTAACCTGAAGTCAGAATTTGAAACCGCAGATTACGCAGACCTCGCAGATTTCATGATAGGAACACACCATCTCTATCACCTACATTTTTGTTCCACGTGAATTCTTGTAGCATTTGAACGACAACATCCCTGGCACAATTATCTGTGGAATCGGTGTAATCTGCGGTTACCTCTTATCTTCGGTTTTTAGGTTTTCTAAGCTTTGAGCGCCTCTTCGACACGCTCCTCGATCATCCGTGGGCTGTAGACAGCAGCGGCTCGGAATCGGAGAAGGGGCAACGCAGCTTTCTCAAAGAGATCGTCGAGCAGTTCGTCTCGCCGGCGCCGGTCTGCGCGCTGGTGAGAGGAATCATCCAACTCGATGGCCGCAAGCGGGCGGAGGTTCTCCGCCTCGGCGAGAACGAAATCCACATGTTTGCAGGCAATCGACCAGAAGACGCGATGCCTGGCCGATCGGCTGGCGCTGGTCACGCGAAAGAGATCCGCGATGCGAACTTTGGAAAGTATCAAGAGGCGCCCGTCGACCGCCGCGTCGAGCGCCTCGTAGAACTTTTGCTCGGTCGCAGTGAGTAAAGTGTCGACCGCCTCTATGTGGACGGTTGGCTCCAGAAAATAGCGAATGACCCAGATCAGAAGCAGGAGCACGCCTGCGCCGGCACTACAAAATAGCACTGTCCACGGGTCAATCGACTGCACCATTACCAACGAAATGACCGCTTTGTAACAGACAACGCCAAGTAGGGCAAAATGAATTCGGCATTAGCTGACACGATGCTTATGCGATAATCCGATGGCCTCGTCCTTGTGGTCGTCGTCCTCCTCGACTTCTTAGGAGGCTCCTGGACACTGTAACACGGGCGTCCCGCCCGTGATCTTAGCCGTTCCACGGGCGGGACGCCCATGTTACAACGAAGCCCCTTGCCGAGCTATAGCGGACAAACGTAGCAACCTGACAGCGGCGAAACTATGGCGCCCCTGCAGGGCTAGGCTGCTTCTGGTTGCTCCTGCTTCTGATCTGGGTCATTCGCTATTTTCTGGAGCCAACCGTCCACATAG
>JAFAJU010000329.1 GCA_019236035.1 Verrucomicrobiota bacterium
AGAAGATGATTAGCGACTTCGGGCAAAGGCTGAACCACAGATGCGCCGATGATTCTGTTTCCGTGGGTGATCACCAGGCAATCGATCTCACGGTGGCTAAACTTTTCATCAAAGTCGTGATGGATCCGCCGCAACAAATCGTTGACCACATCATTCCAGCAGGTATCGAGCAGGAAACAACTGCTGATGACCTGCCAAGCCTGTGTTTTTTCCTGTTTGGCGGCTCGCCTGATCGAATACTGCTCGGTGATAATATAGCTTGTACCGGGGAGAAGCTTGCTCTCCCATGTGAAGCGCACCCAGCCGACCAGTTTCATCGTGGATGCAAGTTGCCGGAAAATCGCGCCTGAAGCAAGTCGCTGGTGAGACAGTTTAAGCAGGTCGCTCGGAACCGGTCGCAAACATTAAAGATGCGATCGGCTGGGGAGGGAGCAATATGTAACAGAAGTAGCTACATTACCCTGGTTCCGGACAATGCACGCTGTCAGACCGACGCGTGCACGTCGGTTTAGCCTAAGGAGGAGACTTTATCGCGAGCGATTCACATCGTCCTTTACGCACACCCACCAGACACATCCTAGCAATGCGGAACCGAGAAGTAAAAACATTCCCAAAGTCAACATACGCCACTCGTGATGCCGGAATCCCTGTTGAGAGTCAAAAGGAAAGTGTAGCTGCAGCAAAAAATACGGAATTTTTTTCGCGTAACGCTAGCCTGCATCGCTCACAAATCTTTAGAGATTTGTGAGCGATGCAGGCTCAGGCGGCAGAATCCTCCGGCTACGCCGGACAATTCCGCCGCTTTTTGGGAAGAAGAATTTAGAAACGGATTCCAAAAAAGTCGGAAAAGATTCGGCGGTAAACGTCTTCTTTGAATGCCGGCACCCACGCAATTTGAAACTCGCCGGGCTCGATCCAGCGCAACTGGCTGAATTCAGGCTCTTCCGTCGCGGCTCTGACATTTGAATCGGAGGCGGTCAGTTCAACGAGAAAATAAGTCTGTTCCTGTCCGTCGAAACCCTCTTTGTGCCGTCCGGGTTGAAAAAGGTATCGGTATGGGCCTTTGGAATCCATCACCCTGTAATGCGTGGGATCAAGAGAAACTTCTTCTCGTAGTTCTCGGGAAAGCGCTTCGAGAGCTGACTCAGACTTTTTTACGCCGCCTTGAGGAAATTGCCAGGCGCCGGGCACATCGAAGCGTTCGCCTACCAGGATGCGGCCATCTCGCCTTTTGATAATAGCACCCACATTCGGGCGGTAACGGAGCGATGACATAATCACTAGCGAGGCCGCGCCTCAGACCAACGAGAGGTATGGGTCAGGTAGGTCGCGCTCGACGTGGCACAGGCTGGGTTCAGCGGCCTCGCTTTTAGAATCCTTGAAAAGCAAAACCATTTCCAGATGAGCCAAGTTTTTCTTCCTTTTTGCGTGCATCAATCCATCAGGTGGTTTTGCTTTTCAAGGATTCTGGTGGAACATATCCAGCAGCGATTTAACGGCATCTTTTGTTTCCCCTTTGAATTCCTTCGTCATCTTGTCGCGAAACGCGCTAATCAACCGCTTTGTCAGGTCTTCCTTCGGCTGGTCCGGAGTTCCGCTTACCTTCACGGTTGTCCAGCGCAGGCCGTCTCTTTGCTCCGTGAATACCTTCTCTTCCGCACCGGGAATCCAGCCGAGGATCTTGGGAGAAAGCCCGAGAAGCAAGTCGCCGGTAAGATGGTCTGGAGTGATTGACCCCGTTCCTTCAACGCGAATTTGGTCCTCATAGCTGGCCCGAATATCTGAGAGCTGAATCTCCTTGTCCTGGTATCGGATCTTGGTTTCGATCGAGTCGATCCGGACATCGTTGAGGCCGCCAAACTTCGCAAGTTGATGGAGTGTTAAAAAGACGTTGGTCATATCAAAAGCTGCGCCGACAATTTTGATGGAACCGGCGATTTCGCCGTGTTCGAATCGGTTAAGGTCGCCGGTGTAGACCAGGCGCCCGGAAGCTTTGCCGCCCATGCGCCACTCTGCAGGTAAGATTTGTTTCGTGTCCAAGTCAGAGAATTCGCAGGTTAGTTGGGCGTTCAATTGGCGTGCGAGGGAAACTTTCCCCGACACGTGTATTTCGCCGCCGCCGGTCGCCTGCGCATTTGCGTCAAGAATCTCAATAGAGTCCTGGTTGACCGCGGCGTGCATTTGTTCGACATGCAGGTCCGGGTAAGCTGCGTGGCGAGCATTTCCTCCTATGGCTTCGACATTCCACCGATCAGGGCCGGTGCGAGTCGCGCTTACTTTGGTGCCCACAAATTGTCCAGTATCGCCACGATCAGTCTCCCAATGGAGATTTGCTGACGCTACGTACAGGTGTTCGATCCGCAATTCTGAGGGCAACAAATTTGAGAGGCTTAACCCGGATGGTTGCTTCGCCGAATCCAGGGCTGGAGAAGCGGTGTCACTTGGCCGTTTTCCAACATCGGCTACAACTTTGTCTGCGGCTAGCTGGTTGATCACCCACGCTCCCTTCAGCAATTGCCACCAGTCAACTTGTGCTGAAAGATTGGTGACCTCCAGCGATCGTAGTTTGCTTTTCCCGGTTCCTTTTGCTGAAAAACCCGCAGACCGAAACAACGAACCTTCCCAGGTCAGCGGCTCCAATTGACCGTTGGCGTGGATTGATCGGCTGATCTTTTTGCTGAGCCATTCGCGGAATGAATCACTCTGGATAAAGGAATGGAACCCGATCCAACCGGAGAAGAAGAGCAGTGCGAGCAACGCTGCAAGGAGGATCAAAAGGCGAAAGCTTTTCACGCGAAACGAGATGAGGTTTGCGGATCGGAATTCATCCGGTGGCAGACATTTTCCGAGACTATTCGATTATCTGGACCCGATGGCAAGCGGAGTTGTGGCGCGGTTAGGCGGCGACGCCCAAAGTAGCATAGGCATCCTGCCTGTCCGGCGTGTCGCGTGGCAACGCTAATACAGGCTGGAAGCCTATGCTACTTTTTTCCGCCGGCGCGCGTTTTGGTTCAAGATGAAGCCGATCACACCAAGCGGTGGCAAGATAAACAGGTGCCAATAGGTCAGCGGCGGCGGGGCGGGTGGATTGACCTTGAGCAGAGTCCTGACGTTTTCCCTTTGGATATTACGCTGGATATTCACGTTCAGTTGCCAAGCGCCGCTGTAGGGAATCTGTAGGAGTGCGCCATAAAGAAGCCGGTTTTCTGCATGGTCGAGCTTCGCCGGAATATCGGTGAGAGCCTCAGCTTTGTTAAGAGCGCAGCAAGGCGGTGACCAAGCCTCTTTTTTCAGGTCGCTGCTCCCCTGTGAAATAAGATTCAGCGTTACGGTTGCATCAAGCAACGGACTTAAGTTGGAGCGGTCTTGAACCAGGACGGTCACATCGACCAATCCGGCGCTCAAGATCGGCGGCAAAGTGAATACCGTTACATGAAATTGGCCGGTGTCACCTTGGAATTGGATGGCTCCGCCGTCCGCCCAACTCGTCTCCGTGAAGAAGGAGAGTACACAGAAAATCAACGTTCCAATTGCCGTTGAAGTGCCGCTCGCACGCGCCCTGAGCCTGGTAGGCCGA